>ONIK01000063.1 GCA_900317865.1 uncultured Methanobrevibacter sp.
TTTTGGAGGTATTATTATGGATAGAACCATCACACACAAGCATTTAATTGATTGTATAGAAAAAGAAGACGATTTGGAGTTATTGTTTAAGGAACTTGAATTTTCAACCCTTCTC
The DNA here is from genome assembly GCA_900317865.1 of uncultured Methanobrevibacter sp. Classification (GTDB taxonomy): domain Archaea; phylum Methanobacteriota; class Methanobacteria; order Methanobacteriales; family Methanobacteriaceae; genus Methanocatella. Next base: position 116 of record ONIK01000063.1, read on the forward strand.
CTTCCAACAAAGATGGAAAATGGTCAGGTGATTTACCCGACCATTGACTTTGATGGGAAAAAATTCATTCCGGTTTTCACTGATTTTTACGAGTATGATAAAGTCGATTTCATTGGGGATTTCATTCTGATTTCCAATACCTTTGACTTTTATTTGGATTTTTTGGGCGATGCGTATGATGGAATCGTCATTGATGTTAAAGGTACAAATTTACCAATTCCAATGGAATTTAAATATGCTGCTGAACTCAATCCGATTTTAAATCAGGAAATACATTTTCACACAATGGACGAGGTTAGACAAATCAAATCTCAAGTCAACAATTGTGAATTGGAAGAATTCCTGGAAGATGAATCCAACTTCGGAGATATTGAAAAGCTTTTGAATATTTTAGACAAGTCAGACGTTTTTTGCCTCTGTTTATCTGCTGAAGATCTCTCAACGGATTCCAATGATGGAATTATCCATATTGATAGGTCTCTTCCTAAAGCAACTTATAATACTGCAAGCCAAAGCTATGTATTAATCTATTCATCAGAAAGTGAAATTAAACCTAAAAACAATCCTATCAATTCATATTCTCAATTGATTAGTTTCCCATCTTTTGCAAGGCAGATTCTTTTTGATGATCTGGACGGGATTATTTTGAATGAAAATTCACAAAATATCACAATTTCCAGGAAATTTTTATTTGATTATATGGATAATCTTGAATCACCAGAATTAAACAGCTATGATAACTTTGTCTTTAAGCTGATTGAATGATTTAAATGATGGGAGACTATTACTAATAAATCCTCCCAGATATATTCATAAGGCAATAAATGAAAACTGGCAGCATCTTTCAGATGAGGAGATTATTTGGAATGCTGTATCAGGTAAAATTATATATACTCATTAAACACAATGTATATACTATGAAGGGTTTTGTAATTAAAATAGAGTTATACGCAAGAGAGCCGGAAATTTCAAGAAAACTAATTATACCTGAAAAGACAACGTTCATGGAGCTTCAAAAGATTATCAAAAAATTATTCACCTTCAGCGATAAGCCGGGTAATGGCTTCTGGACGAATACTGCTCTTCTTAGTTATATCGACCCCAAAAACTTTCTGGTTGAAAAATACATCCATCAGAATCTTTATTTTGAAGACGGATATAGTGATGAAAAATGGTATGAAATCAGCTTAAAAAATATCATAGACTATGATGAAAGCTATGCAAAGATAACTGATTACTGCGGAGATTTCAATATAAAAAAAGCACAAGAAGAATTAAGAAAAATTCCAATTCTAAAAAATAAAGCCTATGATATAATTATAAAATCCGAAAATACTGCAGAATGCATTGAAAGGGAGTTTCTGATTCCGGAAAAGACTAGCTTTAATGAACTGGAGGAAATCATCCTTATAGCTTTTGACACGAAACCCGTTTCATTTAAAAGGGACTTTGTCATGGTTGATGAATGCTTTAAAAAGCCGGTTAAAATAACAAGTGAAAACAATGAGTTCATAATTGAAGTCAAAAAGAAAATCTATTCAAAAATAAACTTTCCCCTTTTAATTGATTATAAAGGAGGAAGAAATCCCTTTGATTTGTGGTGGGAATATTATCCAAAAATTCCCGATGATGAAGACCAATCCATGTTAGACGATTTTTACTATTGCAATAACTTTAAATGTATGTCTTTATAAATATTAATCCAACTATTTTTAAGGTGAAATTATGGTCAAGCCAATCAAACTACATTTGGAGGATATGGGACCGATTAATGAAGCTGACATCGACATTTCAAAAATTACTGTCATCGCAGGAAACAACTCTACCGGAAAATCAACCTTATCCAAATTCCTATATTCATTTTTAAGGTCAAACTCATTCAACCGCCAGGAAATTGCATATGAAAGCATAGCAAACATAATCCAGTCCGAATCCTATTACCTTTCAAGGAGATTTAACAGAAAAACTCCAAGGTTCAATAGAATAGATAATTATGAAGATATTCTGAACGGCTACAGAGATTTAAAAAATATGCTGTTTGAATCCGATATTTCCGATAAGGAACTGGAAGAGTCAAATGACAAGATGAACAGGATTGACAATTTAATCCGGGTTGTTAATGAGGATTCCCATGAGCTTTACGTTTCACTTATGAGAAGGTTTCTTGAAAGTGAGTTTTCATCCACCAACTTCAGGGGTTATATTAAAATCAACGATTTTACAATTGACTTTAAAAACCATGACTTCAGTGATGATGATGCATTCAGGGAGGATTCCTCATTTATAATCAATGATGCTTTCTATATAGATTCACTGTCTGTTCTCGACACCTTCGAAAAGTTCGACATAAAGTCAACTTACCATCTTGAGTATCTCAAAAGGAATCTCATAAGCAAAAGAAGAGATGTCTTTGATGAAAAAATCAACAGTGATATCATTGAACTGGAAAATGAAGTATCAGACATCATAAAGGGAAAATTTGTCTTTGAACGGGGAGAGTTCAAGTTCATTTCAGACACAGACATCAAATCCGACATGTCTAACACCTCTTCCGGAATAAAGCAGATTGGAATTATCCAGCTGCTTCTGGCAAACCGCAGCCTTAAGGAAAATTCATTTTTAATAATTGACGAGCCTGAAGTCAATCTCCATCCGGAATGGCAGTTCAGACTTGCAAAAATTCTGGTTTTAATCTCCAAAAGGCTGAACGTTCATCTCTACATCAATACCCACAGTCCACTTTTTGTCGAGTCCGTTGACGCATATTCGAAGTACTATGATATGGCAGATGATACCTCATATCACATGACCCAAAAGTCAGAAAAAGACGGTCTTTTTGACATCGCGCAAACGGACAACCTGAGTGAAATCTATGACAATCTTGGAAATCCCTACTTTAAAATGGATATGCTGAGGATTGAAAAGGAACTTGAGTAGGTGATTTTATGGATCAGCTGAGCGTTTCAGAATTTATGGATTTTTTCGAATCATTCAGGGATGAATACTACTTTTCCATAACTGAAATTTCAAGAGCAAAGACCGGTGAAAGACAGCCGCTGATTATAAGCGATTTTAAGATGTTTTCCCTTGATGATATGTGCAAAAGATACAAAAGGGTTAAAAATCATCTTCCAAAAACCGTTGATGCTGTTCACTTTGAAACGAAAAAGGACAAGTTCACTCTTTATCTGATTGAATTCAAGAACTTCTCCCTGAGAGGCACGTTTTCCACATACCAGCTGCTTGATGCACTCTACGGGAAGCTTGAAGAGAAAAATCAGATTGATGAAAAAAACATTTCAGACAAATTCTTAAAAAACTTCAATCTAATCCGAAATCATTTTGTAGACAGCATTGAGTTTGATTTAAGAATGAAACCTTTGGAAACTATTCTTGTAAGCCTGCCGTGGCTCTATGAAGAGTACTGTAAAGACAAAAATCTTCCAATAAAGGATTTCAGAGCATTTCTGGAAAATATTGATATAAAATTAATAGTTTTCATCAACCGCTATGCCCCATACAGAAACGTTTCGGCAGACCGCTTGTCAGCCAATAAAATCGACAATGCACTTAAAAACCAGTACAACAGACTGTTCTATTCGGGAGTCATTGTTTTTGACAGACAGAGGATACTGTCACATGACCAGTTTGAATATTTCATAAAAAAAGAAAAATTAAGTGAAATCTATTAAAAAACGAAAATCATTTAATTTTTTTGAGTTCCCTGAACAATTTCTTGTGTGTAGAAATAAGATGCAATACCAAGAATACAAGACTTATAACTGAAGAGGATTTGTGAATGTGGGACATACTGAAATTTCCAATTTTTATACTTTTCCATGATTCTCTGCTGCAGAGAATACCTGAAATGATTGTTACAAGCAAGGAAATCAGTAATCCTATGTTTATGATTAAGTCTAATGCTCTTTTAAGATTATATTTTCCTTTAAATATTGCTTTAAAGTAGTTTTTATGCAGTTTTATATGATATATTATTAAAAAGAGTAATCCTATTCCTAAAACTTGATGAAGCATAATAGGAAGGCTTGCGAATTCAAGTATGATAGTAATAACCATTAAAATGTCTACAGTAATTCTTTTCATCAAATCATTCCTATATTATATTTTATTGATTCCTTTATTTAACTTTTAAGCTTTGCCCAAATATTTTAAGTAATAATTTGAATTATTTTTTTGAAGCCACAACACATCCTTTCAAATCATAGATAGGCATTTCAAGTTTCAAATCAAGTACCCTGATGAGGGCTTCAACGCCAATGCGTCCGTTAGGAATGTACTGGTATGTAGATTTGGGAATAAGAATTATTCCTCCGGTTTTTACCTTTTCAATAATTTTTAATATCATATAAGCTATAATATCATCATTTTCATCGATAATGCTTTTATCAAGGTTTACTACAACACAGTCAAATTCACCATTTATACTGTCAATCTCATCGGGAAGAACCTGCAGCATATCCAGATTTTCAAAGATATGGTCAGTTACAAGAAGTGTAGGATCATAGGAATAAACCATGTCCAGAATGCTTTTAACCTCACTGTAATCTTTTTTGATTTCAATTTTTTTATTGTCATTACCGCTTAAAACAAGCTCGAATGCATATTTTTCAAGGTTTCTAAGGAAATCCAAATCCTTTTGAAGAACAAATCCGTCAGGATGGGTTAGATAAATTGTTCCTCCGGTGGTTTCAAGGTTCTGGGTTTTGACAAAGACTGTAGCCTCATCGTCAAGTTCCTGAGAAGTCTTGTAATGGCTTTTCAACTTGTTGCTTATGTATTTCATCGGTGATGATTCGGCAACGATGTCTTTTGGAACTATCAGATATTTAATGGCTCCGTATTCATAAAGTTCATAGCCCTGATTTCTTTTGTAATTGAATTTTTGTGGATTTAAATATGAATCGAGAATGCTGTCTGTTTCATGCTGGCCTGAAATCCTGTCAAGAAACTTTGCATCCATTGATGAGCCCATCGGACGGCAGTTCACTTCAATAAGAACAGGTCCTTTTTCATCAACGAGATATTCTCCGTGAACACCGCCGTATTTTATTTCAAGAGCATCAAGAACATCATATGCATATTCAATCAGGTCAGATTCTCCAAGGCTGAGTTCATTAATGGTTGATGTAGAATCAAGAACATGGTCTCCGCTTGGAGTAATGGTCTTTATATGCTCCCACATGGTAGTTATTCTATGGCTGCCGTTGCATGAAACTGTATTAACGATATATTCCTTTCCTATGATACGTTCCTGAATAATGAATTTATTAATCCTATCCCCATAGTAGTTTTCATATTTAAAGAGTTCCTCAAGTGAATCAATGACTTCATTTCTGCTGCTGCACATTTTAAGTCCCACAGCCCCTGCACTGTAGACAGGCTTTATGATGACTTCATCCAAATTTTCCTCATCATAAAATTGAACTGCTTCTTCTATTGAACTTACGGCTTTTCCCCTGATGCATCTGAGACCATATTCTGCAATCTTTTCCTGCATACTGTCCTTTAGGGTGCATGCATCCAGATTTTCAATCGGGTTTCCCAAAAGACCTAAATCATGAGATAATTGCGTAGCCAGTCTAACTCCTCTTTCAGAGGCAGGAATAACAAGAATAGGATCATATTTTTTTACAAGCTCAAGTGTTTCATCATATGAATCCTTTTCATTTATCACTTCAAAATCATCATCAATTTTGGCCATATCACTCATAACAAGTTCACAATATGATTTGGCTTTTTCTGATTCATCAATCTTTGTATTCAAAACTACAGGATTGTAATTTCTGTTTTTAATATCGGCAATATAATTGGTTCCCGTTGACCTACATTCCACAACAATAATATTTTTCATAGATTCACTCCCATATAATAACTTCTGTTTTAATGAGTATAAAAATTTAAATGCAATTTTTAATAAAATAGATTTAAGGTGTCATTATGGTCAATGAGATTAAACTGCATCCGGAGGATATAAAAGAGGTATTAAATAATTATCAGTCATTAAAAGAAATGGATTTTAAAGACAACAGTTTAACTTTTCAAAAAAGCCTCTCCCAAATAATTAAAATAGAAGATTTCGTTTCAAGGGCTTTCGTCGGTCAGAGCAGATGGACAGATAATCCCACAATCGATTTAATCCATGAAAGCTTTGACAATCCTCAGGAGGCACTGACAGTAGACTACATTTTAAGCCCCGATGATTCGGCCGTTCAGGTGTCTGTCATACCAAGGCTTGAAGACTACAGCGAATATATATCACTCAGGCAGTTTTTAATCCGTATTTTACAAAACCTTGACACCGGAGACTTTAAAATAGCTGATGATTCATATTCCATCCTTTCAAAAAGATATTCATATGATGATTTGAATGATTTAAAAGGTGACCTGGAACTTCTGATTTCCATATATATGAAACTCCTTTCTGAGTTTAAGTATTTCATAGGTGATGAGGATGATGACATTATATATGGGGAGGAAAATTATTCTCTTTATGAACTTAAGTATGAGGAACTTTCAGAAAAAAAGATGGCTTTTGAGCCAAAGATAAGAAAAATCAGAGTAAAAGACATTAAAATACATTACTCTGAAGAAAACAGATACGATAATTACCTTAATAACCCGAATGAACTTTTAACGGATGAAAACGTTGAAAAAATCATAAAACTATAATTTAAACATAAATGAACTTGATACGAAAGACAAGGTTCTTTTATTTTCAAAATCATTTACAGAAACAGACTTTAAATCAGTGGGAAGGCTTCTGGGGTCATATTCATTCGGTCAAATACTAATTGATGACAGGCTTTCAGATCCGATGATTATTACATCAATCATACATGAGCTGGCCCATTTCATTCTTGAAAAGATTTTAAAGGAAGTCCTGATGAAGATTTTAAGGACAAATGACACTCCGTTACTTTCATCATACGTGAAGATTCTTCTGGAGGACAATGATTTGAACTATCTTCTCGATGAGTTCTGCGCCCATACCGTTGAAGGAAGATTTGCCCTTTACGGATTTCAGGATTACTCATCATTCAACTATAAGCTAAATGAAATATCAGACAGGTATCAAAAGGATGAAATCGATTATGCTCTTCTTGTTGCAAACAGTTTTGCCTATGACATCAAGGATATTCTTGAAAAGTTTATTGATGACGATTTAAGAGAGGATATTAAAAAGGAATTTTTAAGGCTTTCTTCACAGCCGAACTATGATCCTCTTGATCTGGAAATCGAGTCAAGACTTGAAGATAAGGACTTTTTAGAATCAATAGCACTGATTTTGACAACAGGTATAGGTGAAGTTCTTGCAAATCAGGATAAGCTTGAGAGATATATGAATCGTTTGATGTAGATATCATAATAAAATCCATCACTTTTTTCTCACTCTTTTATTTTAATTGAAAATAATGTTAATATTTAAGATAGTTCTGCACCTAAACTTGAAATAATTAATGATAAATTAAATCTAAAAGGGGTTTAGTACACCCTGCTTTCATGATTAATGATAATATTTTTAATTGAAAAAATCCATACCAATAATACATGACAAGAGAATGTGAAAATTGCGGTGAAAGTGTTGAAGACGAAACACTTTTCTGTCCGGCATGCGGCCATTATGTGAAGATGCCTAAGGTAAAAAGGTCATATCCTGCCAGATGGATTGTACTGGCTACAATAATCGTGGTTATTGTGATTTTTGGAGCAGTTTTTGTTTTGAACACATCTCCAAAGACTGCTACATCACTGACTATGCTTTCCAGTTCCAATCTGAATTCATTCGGCGAGTATGCTGTTCAGCTTAAGGATGTAAACGGCAATCCTATGTCCGGCCAGTTCATTAAAATAGAGGTAAAAAACAATACATATACTCTAAAGACGGACAGCAACGGCACTGCACGGATGAATCTGACTTTGGGTGACGGATCATATGAAATTAAAAGTTACTTTAAGGGTGATAACAAGTACGGTGAGTCACATTCATCAGATATTGTCATTAAGTGATTTGATTATGGGGGCATTATTTTTATGACTGATGATAATTATACTGAAATTGCACCGGATACTATTGACAGGGTTGAAAAAACCCTCACTTCCGGATTCTGCAATGACTATAAACTGAAAGATTCCAGTTTTGACAGAAAGGCTTTTGAAAATGCAGATGAAATTACCCTGATACAGGTTATAGGAGAAGAAGAAATTGAACTGAAGTTTGCCACAAAGTATGAAGACGGAAAATATTATATTTCTTCAGGTTTTGACATTATTTCAGACGATCTTCTGGAAGGCCGTGAGGCAAGAGACATTTTCCAGTCCGTCAACATGTATTTCAGAAATGTAATAGCTAATCCCGACAAGGATTTTACCGAGGAAAAGGAATCACTCATTAACTTTCTTGTTTTAAGTGATGAGAAATATAAAAAAGAAGACCTGGAAGTTTCTCTCAGTGAGGAAAAAATAAGAAATGACTATAAAAATGACCATGATGAGATATATTCACAGGATGATTTGACAGATATCCAAAAGTCTCTGGCACTTAAGGAGCTTCTGCATATGTCAATATGTGAAGTCATCAATGATTTGGATCTTTTCTTTACAAGGCCTTTGGATCTGTCTCCTGCTGAAGAACAGGAGAAAAACCGTCAGGAAGCCAAGGCACTTGAAAATGAGTTGCAGTTATACTGAACTCATTTCATATACTTTTTTTTACTTTGAATTTCATATTTTACTTGCGTATACTTTTTTTAATAATGAATACAAACATTTATATAAGATAATGTCCAACTATTAATTGTGTACACAAATTTGAAAAAAGTAAACTATAAGGAGTTTTACAAATGAGTGAAAAGAAAACTAAAGAATTCAGATTTGGTAATAGAACATTCGGTGGAAGAATCAAACCCGGAGAATTGGAATTGAATTTCCCTGATGAACTTTCCCGTGATGAATTTGAAAACATGTTCATGGAACGTTTGGAATCACTTCACAAAATCGGTCGTGAAATCATTCCCTATAATGAAGAAATCTCCGCAAAAAAAGAAAAATTAAAACCGTTAAGTATTCGTGTAAAAAATCATACCAAGGAATTCTTTAAAGACAGTTCAATCTTAAGTGCACGTGAGGTATTGGAGTTATACGAAAACTATAATCACGGAACTGAAGCATTCATCAATTCCCTTCTTAAAGATGAAAAGAATTTAGAAAAGGAATTAGCAGAAATCCAGGAAAAACTACACAATGCACAATTATTTAAAGACAAGCTCAACGATTTAAATCTTAAAAACGACAGTATAACAGATGACGAAATGATCGCATCTTTGGAAGAGGAATATAAAGATTCACAGGTAAAAGTACTCTTTGAAGATTCCTTTGATATGGTTCTTGGTGATATCCAGCTTTACAACACCCAGAAAATTGTACTGGATGACACACATCTTGAAATCGTTGCTGTAAATGATGTAATTCCAGTCGTCTATTACTTCTCAAGCGAATTGGCTGAAGACGATTTGATTAAAACATTATCAGAACTCAAATCATATTGTAAAGAAAATGATATTGAATTTGTAGACGGCATCGAAGATGAAAAAGAAGCTGAAGTAGAAGACGACAGCGAAGCGGAAAATGAAACTGAAGATGGTGATGAATAATTTCACCACCATATTAATATTTTGTGTATAAGATATGTTTAAATACTAGGGCATACAATATATCACCATGACAACTATAATGCCACAACCAGTTAAATGTCCTGTATGTGAAAACGAATTTGAAATTTTTGTTCTCGGGTCCACAAATGCATGGGGTGCACCGGATTTGGATCTCAGACCACCTGAAATGCAGAGAAGTACAATGAATCAATGGGTACATGAATGTCCCAACTGCGGATACGTTACATCTGATTTTAACATAAGTGCAGAAATCACATCTGATTTTTTAAAAAGCGATTCATACAAAAGCTGTGATGATTTGAATTTTAAACATTCATTGGCTGAAAGATTCTATCGCCAGCATTTAATAGTTTCCGACAATGCAGATAAATTCTATGCCCTTCTTCACTGCGTATGGGTCTGCGACGACACTGGTGATGAAAAAAATGCGGAATTTATAAGAACAAAGTGTCTTGAATATATGGATCAGTTTGAACTGAATGACGACAACCTTATTCAAAGGGCAGATTTGCTTAGAAGATCCGGCCAGTTTGAAAGAGTAATAGAAGAATACTCAACAAAAACATTTGAAGAAGACATCTACAATAAGCTATGCAGCTTTGAAGTGGAAAAGGCAATTCAAAAAGACACTTCATGCTACACTGTTGAAGATGTAGTTAAAAGTTAAATATATCTTGTGTATATAATGAGTAATATGAAGAAATTATTTGTATTATTCATTATTCTTTTGATTTTAATACCGTCAGTCACGGCTGAAAACGTAAATATTAAAGGGATAGATTTTGAAATACCGCACCAGTATGAACACGGAACAAAAAAGGACACGTCATATGTATATGAAAGCGGCTTTAAATTCCGTATTCTAAACCTTGACGATTCCAAAAACCTGAGATTCAATTTCGGATCTGATGTCAGCGAGTCCAAATCAGTGGAACAGACCACCATTGCAGGCCATGATGCTGTTGTAGTTTCAGGAGAATATAACTCCAAACCACATACCACAGTCTATTTTGTAACCGGAAAGCAGATATTTCTGATATGCTTTAATGATACCTATGTCAATAATGATATTGCCGGAATAATTGAAAAAACACCTTCTCAGACCATGTCTCATGATGAGTTTTCAAACAGCTTAAATAAGGCATTGGACGATTATCAAAAGCAGGTAGAACAGGAAAACAGAGATTACGATTCATATCAAAGTTCAAAAAACAACAAAGCATCAACAAGATATTACTTCTTCAGCTTCTAATACTCTTCAGATGCTCTCTAGGACTTTTTACTTATATATGAGGAACATATTATTTAATATGACAAAAAAAGATTTTCTGGAAAAATGGCTGTTGATGGCCCTAATAAATTCAGACTGCGTTTTAACGGCATTGCTCTATGAGGGTTGTGTTGAAAATCATTGATTTCTACCTGAATCAGCTGATAACGTCAGAACCCTCACCATATTCCAAAGTGATTTTGGAAAAGCTTGTTTGTTATTTAAGAGTCTACGGTTATCCTCTGGTTGAACTGGCAGACATTATTTCAATACAGATAATGATTAATTACATTTTATCAAACCCTTTATTGTCTAAAATCCATATGGACTTTATAAATAATTCAATTTCTGTAATTGCAGATATATTGGGCGATGAATTATATGTAAAAACAGAAGCTAAAATCATTGTTCTGGAAGAGGAATTCAGAAAAAGCATCTGCATCAATCCAAAACAGATTGATGATGGAATTACAGAAAGGATTAATGAATTGCTGAAATAGCTTTATTAAATAATTTTAAATATAATTTATAATATATAATCCAACATGGATACAAAATACCTGATAATACTGATTGTTTTATGCATTATATGTTTTGGAGTTTTTTTCTATCAGCTCTCCCATGATGTAGATACCTTTATAGTGGTTAATGAAACGCAGGTATCTGAAAACGGAACTGTTACGGGATATCTGATGGATGCCTATTCAAGAGGGGTTTCAAACAAGACTATTTTCTATCACCAGGCAGGAGATGACAAATCAGTTCTTGTAAATGTCACTACAGACAGCAACGGTATGTTTAAAATAGAAAATGTTAAAAATATACCTGAAAGCGGCAGCAATAACTATTATGGAGACATTTCCTTTAAGGGAGAAGGAGAATTCCATCCATGCACATATGAACGAAACATAACTGTCCAAAAATAATGAAAGGGATTAACATGAAAGACCTATTTGATAAATGTGAATTTGGCGATTTTAAGCTTAACAGCCGTATTGTAAGAACCGGACTATGGGAATCACAAAAGGAACTGGGCAAACTCTCACCGGAAATATTTTTGAGATATGAAAGACTTGCTAAAAATCATGTGGGATTAATAACAACCGAACTGATATCAATGTATCCTCATGACCGTTTCAGCGACTATTCCCATTCAATTGACAGTCCGGCATTTATTAAGGAGTTCAAATACGTCACAGACACCACCCATCAGTATAATGTTCCGATACTTGCCCAGCTTGGATTTGTAAACTGCAATGTCAACGGAAAGCAGAACATTGGAGTAAATGATCTCACAATTGAAGATATAAGACAAATTCAGTCAGATTATATTGTGGCATCGAAAAAAATATCATTTGCAGGTTTTGACGGCATACAGCTTGCTATGGGAAACAGTTATTTCTTTTCAAAAGTAATCGATTCAAAGGAAAATAAAAGAAATGATGAATATGGCGGAAATACACTGAATCGAGTGAGAATGATACTGGAACTCATTAAGGTAATTAAAGATACAAGCAACCTGCATATAAACTGTCGCATCAACATTCAGGATGACATTGTCGAAATAGCCAAACTGCTTGAAAAAGTAGGTGCAGACAGCCTTCAGATAACAAAACCTTCATCTCCGCAGTATTTCAGAAAAGACTCTTCAAACAGGAATATACTCTTTGACATCACCGATGAGATAGCATCAGAGGTTGATATTCCTGTAATTTTAGGTGGAGGACTTACAGATATGGCATCAATTAATGATTTAATCAACACAACCAGCATAGATTTTGTATCAATGCAGAGGCCATTTGTATATAATCCGACATTTTTAAGTGAATGGGCCAATGGCAGTGAAGTTGAATCCCTGTGTCGAACATGCAATAACTGCTACTGGAAAAAAACAAGTACGTGCCACATTAAAATTGAAAAAGAGTAAAAAAAAGAAGTGAGATATAGAAATTATCTATATCTTCTATTTTCAGGATACAGGCTGTGGGATTGTCGTTTTCTCTTTCTGGCATATCTTATTCTATTGATTATTCTTATAATTATAACGAATAAAACTATAAAAATTATAATCATGACCAGATAATAGAGTAAATTGAATACCCATCCTAATGGATTATCTTTTTCAGGCGGTGCAAAGGTAACGTTTCCAACATGCTGATATTTTGGAGCTATAGGAATATCTTCCTTTTTAAATAAAGTTCCGTTAAAGTTAAAATTATCTGATAATCCTCCTGTACTCATACCATGTGATGATCCGTCATCATTGGATAATGTAATATCTGTTATATTGCCATTGAATGTTTTATTTTCAAGATGATAAAAGTCATAGACACTGACATCCCTTCTGGACAAACCGTAGGAATCAGAAATTGCCAGTTTGTGCATTGTCTGAACCTTATCTGATGCATTCATCTGAATATTTCCGGTTCTTACAAAACTTTCCTTATTTGGAACAGAAATATACTGTCCAGGATTAAGATGTCCTGTGAAATGTGAATATCCCATTGCCACACCATATCTTCCGTCAGGTGCCTTGATAAGTACGTGTCCTCTTCCATAAGATTTTTTGATGTCCTGAATTTCCTGAAGGCTTTTGTTGTTAATGTCATTGTTTGCAACCATTTCTCCAGTAATATTTTCTATTTTTTTGTTGTCATCACCATCGTCAAGCCCACCGTAACCAATTGTCCAACCGTCATTTGTCACAATAGCCTGACAGAAGTATTTTCCATCCGTTTTATATTGCTTAATCGCTTCCTTTCCATGCCAATCAATTTTTTCAACAAAAATATCAGCAGCATAACCTGCATCTCTTCTGAATGCGAACATACTATTATTTCCATCCATCTGGCATACAACAGAACAGCATCCGGTCAGATCAGTCTCATTTATCTCATCCAAAAGATAATTCAAATCTCCATATTTCGGATTATATTCCGAAGCGTAAGCACCGATGACGGAAATAAAAATTATTAAAGCTCCTATAATCAAAATAATTTTTTTATTATCCATAAATTCACTCAAACCAAATTATTAATATAAAAATGATATATCATTATAATTTTTGTTATATACCATATAAAAACTTTTGTTAATAAAATAAAATAATTAGATAAATTTTAGACATTTTTTAAAAAGATATAATAATACTAACTTGCATATATCATATTAACAAGAAATTAATGGGGAGAAAAATATGAGCAAGACATGTCCCAACTGTGGTGTGAACTCACCGGATAATGCCAAATTCTGCATTGAATGTGCATACAGCCTTGAAGATGTACCTGTGAATAAGGAAGAAAAGACTTCTCAAAAAGACACATCTTCTGACAGCGGTCGAGCATTTGGAGGTATTGTACTCATTGCAGTTATTGCAATAGCTGTTGTTGCTGTGGGATTTTTTATTTTTTCAGGAATGAGCAATAACGTTCAGCCAAATATTACAATAACATTTGATCAAGTATATGCCAGCGATTATGAATCTAACGGCAAAAACCACTATTCATATTATGTAAAAGGATACATCAGCAATTATCCGGATAATGATGCGGACTACATGATAAAAACAATTTATTATGATTCAAACGGAAGTCAGATAACCTCAACCGTTAAAAAATTATCTGAATTCAAAAATGATCAGAAATCTAATTATGCATCATCATTTGGTAGCTACTATACCGATAATTATGTAGACATAGATCACGTTTCAGTACAGATACTCAAAGACAATGCGGTATTGAATGAGTTCAATTCAACAATGAACAAAAATAAATTGACATCCATTCCACATTCAAACAGTACTTCAAAATAATGGGGCTGTATTATCACCCTTTCAATTTTTTTAAGGAATCATTAATTATTTATTAATTAATATAGAAAACTTATTTATATAATGATGGATGTGATTTTTATATGGAAAGAAAAAAAGCACTTATAACCGGCGCTGAATATGGTATGGGTAGAGGAATAGCTCTTGTCCTTGCAGAAGAAGGATATGATATTGCATTTTCCTATTTTCCGGGAATGACAAACTATGAAACAGCCCTTGAAAAGACAAAAGAAATGCTTCGTGAAAGGGGAGCTGAATGCTGGGCTTATGAGGCTGACCTTACAAAGAAAGGTTCTGCAAAAAAGCTTTTTGATGAGGCAGTAAAAGATATGGGTACACTGGATCTTCTGGTAAACAATGCGGGAGTAAATAAGCCACGTCCTCTCCAGAACATTACAGAAGACAACCTGGAATACCTTATCGATTTGGATTTGAAGGCATATGTTTTGATGATGCATTATGCTGCAGAATATATGATAGACAATGGAATTAAGGGAAATATTATTAATATAACATCATCAAGAGGTGAAAGAGTATATCCAAATGCCGGTATCTACTGCGGAATCAAATCCGCCCTTAACAGAATGACAGAGGCATTTGCCCTTGACGTTTCATCATACGGAATTAGAATTAACAACGTTGCTCCAGGTGCAATAAGAGTTAGAAGCAAAGAGGAACTTCTGGATATCAAGGAAGGTTCAGAAACCGATTATTTCTGGGATGAAAAATTCCTGGAAAACCCTGAAGCGGTTGAAAATGATTTCTGGGATGCGCTTGGACCAAAAATTCCCCTTAAGAGGGTAGGACTTCCTGAAGATATTGGTAATGCAGTAGCTTTCCTGATATCTGAAAAGGCATCATATATAACAGGCGTAACATTAAGGGTTGATGGTGGTCTTATACTTCCAGGAATGCCTGAAAGATCTGATTTACCTGGAAACGGATGGTGTTAAATAATC
>ONIK01000030.1 GCA_900317865.1 uncultured Methanobrevibacter sp.
AAGAAATCGGTACCCATTATAATGTAGTATACCCTTCCCTTACAGTGCAATTCATCCCCGACCTAAGAGGTCGGGGTGTTCTTGCAAAAATATGATAAAGATAACTGACATCAATTTGTTAAGTGACTATAGATATGATATAATTAAAAAATCCTAAATCTGAGCCATATTTTCTTTTTTTCAAACTTTTAAATACTCGAACCTATTTTTGATTCATTTAAATTGTAATTTGTAGATATGTTAAATAATTTAAAGTATAATGAAAAAATAATTTCTAAAAAAAAATGAATTAGAGAAAAATAAAAGATAAAAAACAAATAATAAATAAAATTTTAGATTTCCTATAAATTATTTAAGATTTTATCACTTCAAAGATTAATAGTCATAAATCCCAAAAAAAGTAAAGTTAAAAAAATTATGGAAATTAATCACATAATTCTTTTAATTAAATTTAAAGTACATCTTCTGTTAATCTCATCATTTTATTTCTGAATAGTAACCAAATAACTCCACAAACAAATGGTAAAATAACATATATTAACATAAATGAAGCCAAATCAGGAACTGGGATTAAACCTAAAAATTTAGTCACAACTCCCGGATCACTTGGATATGCTCCTGCAAAAATACCTCCCAATATCTGCGCAATAGCCAATGTGAAGAACCACACACCAATCAACAGTGAAGTATGTCTTTCAGGAGATAATTTGGAAACTAAACTTAAAAGGATAGGAGTCATTAATACTTCTGCAAGAACCAGTATGACATTAAATGCCAGAGCCCAACTCATATCTATTGGTGTACTGCCATCATATGTTTTTGCTGAGATTACAAGGAATGAAAAAGCAACAGCCATTGCTAAAAACCCAAGTCCAATTTTTGTAATTGAAGATGGAGCTTTATTTTTAGTTTCAAGCCAGTCTAAAAATTTCATAACAAAAGGAGCTACAACAATAAATAACAATGCATTCAAACCAATGTAAAACTCAGGTGAAATATTAAAATTTGTAAACGGAATAGTAGGACTTACATAAGTTTTACAGAATAGAAGAACAGAGGTTGTAATCTGTGAATTACATGCGAAAAATATGATTGAAAAAATACACATTATTAATATAACTATAACATGATTAACTTCAGCTTTAGTTAATTTTTCGACTTTTTCACCTACTTTTGAAGTTAAACTTTCATCTTTAGAAGCAGGCGTAATTCCAATTTTCTTTCCGTCATGTGAATATAAATATTTATCTTTAAGAAGTATAAATCCTACAACACCACATACTATATAAATTGCAGCAATTATAAATCCATATTGATATAAACTAGGATCTCCAGCACCAACAACAAAATTCACAATAAATGGAGCCAATAATCCTCCAATATTAATAGCCATGTAATAAATGGTAAATGCTGAATCTAAAAGTTTTTCCTCATCATCATCATATAATAAATGAACCATTGAAGAAATATTAACTTTAAAAAGACCTGAACCAAGTGCAATAATAAATATGGCTCCTATAAAAATACATTCCTGGAATGTAAATAAGAATGCAGAATGTTCAGGTATGCTAGATGCCATATAATATAAACTTGCACTGTAAGCAAAAGTAAACTGACCAATAGCCATTAAAATTCCACCAAGAATAATAGCTTTTCGATTTCCTAAAAATTTATCTGACAAATAACCGCCCAATAATTGAGCAATGTATATCATTCCAGTAACAATACCAGATAATAGACTACTAAATGCTGGTGAAAAATGTAAAACTTCAATCATATACAATACTAAAATTGATAAAATAATATAATAACTAAATCTCTCACACATCTCTGTAGAAGATAATACAAATAATCCTTTTGGATGTCTCATTTTAACCCTCCATTTTTAAATATAACAAACAACCAGTAAAATAATTATTACTTTTCATACTCCAATAGAACCCCCATTTTTAGGTTCCACCAATAGTAAAAAAAAAAAATAAGGAAAACATCATATTTTAACTGCAACAGATTTAATCTGTTTATATATTAAATTTGAAAAATAATACATATAAAGCTTTTCGAATGCAAATGCTTACTTACATTATTAAATTAGGAAAAAAAGTTAAATACCATTTAAATTATTTTACACTAAAAGATAGGTAAAAAAAAAGAATAAAAATTTAAAAATAGCTTAAAGAAGCTATTTTAAAATAATGTTATCAATATTATGTAGTCTATTAGCTAAAACTTTAGCCCTTTCTATGTTAATACCATTTTTACCAATAGCAATACGCTTATTGGTATTATCTGTTGCAACAGTAGCAATTTTTTCTCCAGATTTTCTAGTTGAAATTTTTACACTTTGCAACTCAGCCGGAGATAAAATATTTCTAATAAATTGTTCAGGATCTTCATTGAATTCAATGACTTCGACCCCTCTATCTACTGCTCTTTGAACTTTTGATACAGTACTTCCACGTTTACCTATAGCTAATCCCATATCTCCTTGTTTAACAACGAAAGTAACCTTATTGTTATCATCATCGATAATGCAATCCTTAACCATTGCTCCAGTCATATTCTCAAATAAAGCAATGAATCTTATTTCATTTGCACCAAATTTAATAGACACGTAAATCTACCTCAAATCATCTAATATAGTAGAATCTCCTGGATCGTTAACGATTAATGTAGCAACGGTAAAAGGTTTACCACAAACAGAACCTAAGTCAACACTTGTTCCATCATAAATGTGACAAGGGATTTCTGAGAGTTTTGCATAATATTCAACATCTTCAATAATATCTTTAGGAGCATTTTGAGCAACAACAACGAGTTGACCTTTTCCTAATTTTAAAGATTGAATTGATTTTTCAGAGCCTAAAGTCACATCACCTGTGTCGACAGCTACTCTGATTCCTCTATCTACGTCCATCATCTAGCCTCCTATTCATTTTTTGCCATTTTGACACCGATTGATCCGGTACCAAGAGGTATTGGTTGTCCAATAATAATATTTTCGATGATACCAGTTAAATCATCTACTTCACCACGAATACTTGCGTTAAGTAAATGTTTACCGGTTTCTTCAAAAGCTGCACGTGCTAAAACACTTGATTTTTCACCACTAATACCATGTCTTCCAATGGATTTTACTTCACCTTCGGAAGTCATAATATCTGCAACTAACATGATATGCCTTACATCAACAGTAAGACCTTGCTCTGAGAGAGTATTATTCGCTTCATTAATTATTGATTGACGAGCTGCTTCAATACCTAAAACATCTTCTATTTCACGAATACTGTTAGTAGTAGTTCTTCTAGCATCAATTCCTTCAAAAGATAAAATCTCTTTAAGATTTGATCCTTCAGTATGGATAACCCATTCTTCATCCTTACGGATAATAACTTTACCTATTTTTTTAACTCCACTGATTTGTAAATCACGGACTTTATCAGCTAATAAACGGAGATTACGGATTCTGTGTCTTTCATCCCCATCTTCTTTAGGTTTAATTATTATTAAATTTCCAGTAATTTCAGGTTTATCTTTCTTGAAGTCAGACTCAATTTTTTGAATAATCTCATCTTTAACAAGTCTTCTTTCATCAATTTTCTTATCTGATAATGTAGCTTCAACTTGCATTTCAGCATAATTTAAGTTAAAGTCATCAAGAATATCGTTAATAGTACTTCTACCAATTTTATTTGCTAAAGTTTTAACGAATTCTTCATCTTGACATTTATCTTCTTCAAAGTAAATATCCATTGTTGGAGTTGCAATGTCTTTTCTTGCATCAACAATTTCAATAAGTCTTGGAAGACCTAATGTTACGTTTAACTCAGTAACCCCTGCATAGTGAAAAGTACGCATAGTCATCTGAGTACCCGGTTCACCAACAGATTGCGCAGCTACTGTTCCAACAGCCTCTCCAGCTTCAACATGAGCTCGGTCATAGGCAGTTTTTAATTTATCTGCAAGTTTATCTAATTCATCATCTGTTAAATCACGACGAACATAAGCATTTGCTAAATCTTCAACATAACCTTTAGGGAATTCTATACCTTTATCAGTTAAAACACTTAAAACTTTATCAATAATACTGATATCCTCAATAATATTGTTTAAGTCTTCATCAGAAAGCTGATTTTTGTTAGTCTTTTCAAAGATATTTTTAATATAATAATAATCTAACATTTCAATATCATTTTCTTCTAAAGAATTTGAAAATTCAACAAAATCAATATCATATTGACTTAATAAATCGCAAACCTGATTGATATTTTTATATTTAGCAATTATTTCTTCAAAAATATCATCAGTAATATCGACTGATTCATAATCGACTAAAATATTTTTAATATCATAATCTTCTGGAATGCAAATATTGCGCTCTTCCAAAGTATTTTGCACTTTTTCAATTAATTCATCCATATTTACACCCCTTATTTACCTACTTCCTTAGATTTTTCTTCTAATTTAATCTCTTCAATAAGTTTATCCAAGTTTGCTGCTATACCAAAGTCACTTTTAGCTGGATCTACTCCATCGTCACCAAAGATTCTTTGAACAACATTACTTTGATTATCAGTTACAAGTCCTGAAGGTTTTACTTGTAAATCTTGAAGTGCGTTTACAAGTCTTCTTTGCATATAACCTGATTGAGCGGTACGAATCGCAGTATCTACAAGACCTTCCCTTCCTCCCATAGCGTGGAAGAAGAATTCGATTGGATCTAATCCAGATTTATAACTGGAGTGTACAAATCCTTTTGCCTTTGCCCCCAATTCGTTTCTTTTGAAGTGAGGTAAGGTTCTTTCAATGTAACCCCTGTGGATACGTCCACCCCTAACTGCCTGTTGACCTACACAGGAAGTAATCTGAGTCAAGTTCAACATGGATGCCCTAGCACCAGTACGTGCCATGACAACAGAGTGGTTATGTTCCATAGTTAAGTAATCTTCTGCAATTTCACCGGATTTATCCCTAGCTTCCCCAAGAACTTGCATGATTCTCATTTCTAAAGTCTCTTCTAAACTTCTACCAGGTAATGCATCAAGGAACCCTTCATTATATGCGTCAATTAACTTATCTACTTTTTCTTCTGAAGTTTGTAAGTGCTCATTAATCCTTGCTTGAGCTTCTTCAGGAATTTCTTCATCATTTAAACTGGTCGTAATACCTGTTACCATGATTCCACAGATAGCTAAGTCAGTTGATCTGTCTAAGAATTCTTTTGCTCTTCCCGGACCGTATTCTTTAACGATTTTATCTAAAATTTGACCGGACATGGATCCATATGCTTTTTCATCAATAACACCCTGTTTTAAGATACCGTTTTTAATTCTGACATATGCATCGATAGGACATAACCTGTCATAATCAACATCATCTAAACTAGGAGCTTCACTTAATGTCCTGTCACATTGACCACATTTAGTACAAATTTCAGCTTTATATGTTAAGTTTAAGTCATTAGGTAAAAGTAATGAGAATAACTCTTTTCCAGTCCATTCATCGCCTTCATTTTTAATGATTAATGAATCTGCATTTGCATCATCATTACCTGAGGAATATTCTGCAGTAATCTCGTCGGTAATACGTTTTTGAGCAATGGATTTGATTGTTTCTTTTTCATCATCAGTCCATTTGTTTGCTTTAAGACGTTTTGCTATTTCATCTTCAGTCAAATCTAAAGTGTTAAGATAGGCTTCCTTATCTGCTTTGGTTCCACGAACATTTTTAGTTTTCTTTGCAATTTCTCTTTCGATTTCGGGACTTTCTTCTGATTCAGCTTTTAATAACCATTTGTCCCCATCTTTTTCAGGGATTGCCAAATGAGATTTACGAACAATTTGTAATGCTTGTTCTTCTGTAAATGTCATTGATTTTCTGGTTAACAGGTATGCTCCGGAAATGTGGTCGTGAATTGCACCGATAATTGGTCCACCGAACCTTGGAGATAAAATGTGTTCCTGTACACGCATTAATGATTTTGCTTCTGCACGAGATTCATCAGTTTGGAAAACGTGCATGTTCATTTCGTCTCCATCAAAATCTGCATTGTATGGAGGACATACACATAAGTTTAATCTGAATGTTTTGTAAGGCAATACTCTTACCTCATGTGCCATCATACTCATTCTGTGAAGTGAAGGCTGACGATTGAATAAAACCATATCTCCATCTTTCAAGTGTCTTTCTACAATGTCCCCTGGTTTTAAATTCTCCAAGATATATTCTTTGGTATCTTCGTTGATTTTTCTTCTGTTTCCAGATTCTGAAATCATGTAGTTTGCACCAGGGTGAACATTAGGACCGTTTTCAACGTAAGTTCTGATTTCATCAATGTTCCAGTCATTTACATATGCAGGTACAGTTACCTCTTTTGCAATCATTTCAGGAACACCAACTTCGTTAATACTGATATTTGGATCAGGAGAAATTACAGTACGTGCAGAGAAGTTTACACGTTTACCGGAAAGGTTTGATCTGAATCTTCCTTCTTTTCCTTTTAACCTTTGAGTTAAGGTTTTTAAAGGTCTTCCTGACCTGTGTTTGGATGGTGGAACACCACTAGCCTCATTATCAAAGTAAGTAGTAACGTGATATTGTAACAAGTCCCATAAATCTTCCACAATCAATTGAGGAGCACCAGCTTCCATATTCTCAACTAATCTCTGATTAATACGTAAAATATCAACTAACTTGTGAGTTAAATCATCTTCAGAACGTTCACCAGTATCCAAAGTAATGGATGGTCTTACAGTTACTGGAGGAACTGGTAAAACAGTTAAGACTAACCATTCAGGTCTTGCAACTTCAGGATTAATACCTAAAACAAAAATATCCTCATCAGTGATTCTTTCTAATCTTTCTCTGATTTCAGATGCAGTTAATTTATACTCACCCTGATGGATAGTAACCGGTTTATCCAAACTGATAGGTTCCTGAATAAGATTTTGAAGATAAATTTTGACATGGTCACCGAGACGTCTTTTAAGTTCAGACTGATATTTCTTTTCAGCCTTTTCATCATATTCGGCTAAAATTTTGGCTTTTTCTTCTTCCAATTCTTTTATAGCATCAGTGTCAACTTCATCTTCTTTATTGAGTTTTTCGATTTTTACATCAATTTTCTCAACTTTTTTATCGTATTCCCCATCAATATTATCGCGGATAGATTTTTTAATATCATCTATATCGTTTCTGTTTCTTTTTTCGATGAGATCATAACTAGCTTCAATATCTTCTGAAGATTGATTTTTTCTACAATGAGGACAAAGCAATTTAGGATCAATATAGTTAAATGAAGGTTTATCCTCACTTTCATCTCTTATTACATATGCATCATAATAAAGATCATTTAATATACCTATTAAGATATCATCTCTTTCAACATCATCATATTCAATGCCTTCAGGATAAAGTTGAGCCATGATTTTGTCGACAATCTCATTTTGTTTATTTTCAGGCAATTCAACTTTTTTAGCTTCATTTTGAATCTTTTTTAAGATATCTTCCAAGTTTTCTTTATTATGCATTGCTTCGGCGATTTTTTCTCTGTAATCGTCTAAAACATCTTCAGGCAATAATACACGTCCACATTCGTTACAAGTTGAACGCAATATTTTATGAATAATATCTCCAAAACCAACATGAAGAACTGGTCTTGCAAGTTCAATACTACCAAAGTGTCCTTGACAGTCCCCACCTCTAACACCACAGGTGTGACATTTAAGTGAAGGGTCTAAAACACCTAAACGAGGATCCATCAAACCATTTTCAATTGGATAACCATCAGAATCATAAGTATCCGGAGTTTCAACACGAACAACAGACATATTACGAATATCCTCTGGAGACATTAATCCAAAATTAATTCTTTCAATTTTCTTGATAAATTCTTTCAATGTACCGGCTCCTTCAATATTATGCTTTGTCTCCTAAAACTAATTTAGGGAAGATACACAAACTTTTAAGTTCATCCAATAATAATTTAAATGCATATGATATTTCAACTGGATAAGTTTCTACATCTCCACATATAGGACAATATTTTTTATTTCTATTTTTATCTTCAACAGCTAACATTCCACAATGTTCACAAACAATTGCTTCATATTTGTCGGATTCATCTAAAAGCCTTTCTTTTAAGGTTAAAGCAGCACCATGTGCAATGAGACAATCTCTTTCCATTTCTCCAAACCTTAAACCACCTTCACGAGCCCTACCTTCAGTAGGTTGGCGTGTAAGAACTTGTACTGGACCTCTAGAACGTGCATAAACTTTATCAGTAGTCATGTGGTGTAATTTTTGATAATAAGCCACTCCAACGAAAATTTCTGCTTCAATTCTTTCACCAGTTACACCATTGTATAATGATTCACAACCAGCAGATTCAAAACCATTATTTAAAAGATGTTGTTTAATTGTTTTTTCAAGTTCTATATTAAATGGAGTACCGTCAATACGTTCTCCTTCAAGACAACCTGCTTTACCGGCAACCATCTCAAGCACTTGACCTACAGACATCCTGGAAGGAATAGCGTGCGGATTAACAATTAAATCTGGAACAACACCAAATTCTGTGAAAGGTACGTCTTCAGGAGATAAAATTAAACCAATAACCCCTTTCTGACCGTGTCTTGATGCGAATTTGTCCCCAAATTCAGGTTGTCTAGTATCTCTTACTCTAATTTTAGCAAGTCTAGAACCTTCAATGGTTTCAGTTAATAAAACAGCATCAACAATACCTTTTTCACCGTGACGTACAGTTACAGAAGTTTCTCTTCTTTTTTCTGAAGCACTAGCCAATTCATCAAACTCACCTAAGAATCTTGGTGGAGAAGTTTTACCAATTAATACATCCCCAGATTCAACATAAGATTCGGGATTTACAACACCAAATTCATCTAAGTGTCTGTATGCTTCTTCTGAACGATATCCTTTAATGTTTTTATCTGGAACTTCGAAATTATCTTCCTGACCACCAGGGTATCTTTTTTCAGAAGTATCATATGATCTGAAAAATGAAGACCTGCCCAATCCTCTTTCAAGAGAACCTTTGTTAATAACCATTGCATCTTCCATGTTATATCCTTCATAAGACATTAATGCAACAACAAAGTTTTGACCGGAAGGTCTTAAGTCATAGTTAGTTGAGTCAATAATACGTGTTTTAACAATAGGAGTTTGAGGATGGTGTAATAAATGAGCTCTAGTGTCTGTACGGAATGCATAATTAGATACATATAACCCTAAAGCCTGTTTTGTCATACCTGCTTCCATCGTATTCCTTGGTGAAGAATTGTGGTCTGAAAATGGAATAATACCTGCACAAATACCTAACATGGTAGCAGGGTCAATTTCCAAATGAGTATGATCTACATTCAAATCATTTAACCTCATTGCAATGTATGAATTTTCCTCTTCTTCTGCATCCAAGTATTCAATGAGACCTTTTTCAATTAAATCATCCCATTTTAACTTACCGCTAGCAACTTTATTAAGATGATCTTCAGTAAGGAGTGGTTGACCATCTTTAACAATGATTAAAGGTCTTCTTGCCCTACCAGGATCGTTGAAAATATAAATTTCATTGTTGTCTTCATAATATGTAATGTTCATTTCATGTGAAACTTGTCCTTTTCTTCTTTTTTCTCTCATTTCCTGAGTAAATTCACTAGGATTATCACAAGTTCCGAAAAGTTCACCATTAATGTAAATTTTTGTTTTAATTGGGGCTCTTACTGGAAGTTCATCAACAGGTTCAATATCACCATCTTCTTCATCAGAAACAGGCTCAATTTCACCATCATCAGAAACAGGTTCAATATCACCATCTTCTTCATCAGCAACAGGCTCAATTTCACCATCATCAGAAACATCACCAGCCAAATCATCATCAATTGGTTCAATTTCACCATCCGTTTCATCAGCAGCTAACTTAATATCCATAGATTCAGCTTCATTAATTGCAGTATCATCAGATTCTTTATTAATATCTGATGACTCGGCAATATCACCGAAAAATTCAGAAAATGGTTTATTAAGTCTTGTATTCTTTATTAATTTTGGATTAATATCAAAAAATTTATCAATAGCTAATTTATGGTAATTAATTTCAGCCATCTTCTCTTCATCTCCACCATTATCAGGGTGATAAAGTTTAGCTAATTTTTCAAATTTGTCTCTAACTTTTTTATGAGTAACAACATTGTTAAATCCAAAAAACTTATAAGCTTTTTCAAAATCTTGGTCAGTATATTCAGTCAACATTTCACCTCCTTAAATCAATTCAACATCCATAGTTTCAATTATGTCTTTAATTTCTTGCTCGTCAGAACCTTCTGAAATATTACACATTAAAGCTAAATTCTTTACCAAACCACAATTTGGTCCCTCCGGAGTCTCGTTAGGACAAATTTTACCAAATTGAGTTGGGTGCAAATCTCTTGCTTCAAAGTGAGGTTGACTTCTTGTTAACGGAGACACAACACGTCTTAAATGAGAAAGGGTACCCATGTAACTTGTTCTATCTAAAAGCTGACTTACACCAGCTCTTCCGCCAACCCAGTTACCTGTAGCAATTGCATGTTTAATATTTTCAGTTAGAACATCACTACGAACTGCCTGCTTAATTGAAAGTTCTTTACCTCTAGAAATACTTCTTTCAAGTTGATAACTCATATCTCTAGTTAAATTAGTGAAAGCAACTCTAAATAAATCTTCCATTAAATCTCCGGAAACTCTGAGTCTTTTATTAGTATAATGGTCCTTATCGTGAGGTTCTCTTTGTTCATGAATAACTTCAAGTAACATTTCAGTCATTTCAGCCAAATAAGTAGCTTTATCGGAACGTCTTTCTTTACTATCTCCTAAATGAGGCAGTAAATAACGGTCGATTACTTCTTCAGCACGTTGTATACGATAATCTTCAGACATTTTAAAAGCAACACGATTTCCAATATATTTAATTGCAGCGGTTCTTAAGTATTCATTTCTTTCCTCAATTGTTAAATCCGCCATTTCATCAGGATCTAATTTGAGAGCTTCTTCAGATACTTTAATATCATCTGCAATAATCATTTGGAAATTATTATTTGATTCAGAAATTTTAGTAATAATTTCTTGATCAGTAGATAAACCTAAAGCCCTTAATAAAATAACGAGTGGTATTTCACCAGGAACATAAGGGAAAGATACTCTTAAAAATGCTTTATTTTTACGTGGTTTTTTATACTCTAAAGTAATTCTGGCTCTAAAACCACTTCTAATTGAAGTTACAACAGCTTTAGCATGTCTATCTTCAACTTCTTTAACACGTTCAAGAATAACCTTGTTAGGTGCAATTTCTTCCATAGTAACAACAGCCCTTTCAGAACCGTTAACTATGAAATACCCACCTAAATCCTGAGGGTCTTCATTATGTTCTAACAATTCTTCAGCACTGAGACCATTGAGATAGCAGTAATCAGATTTTAACATTACAGGTAATTCTCCAATGTAAACTTCTTCTAAAGGATTTTCTTCATCATCCCTATTCAATGCCATTTCAAGATACATATGTGCAGAATAGTTTAAATTTCTAAGTCTTGCATCAGTAGGATAAATATCACTGTTAGAACCATCAGCTTCACGAGTGAACGGTTTTTTAATTTTAACTTGACCAGTTTTTACAGTGTATCTAACCTTCTTGATTTCGCCTGTTTCGCTATCGGTTTCATCGTTTTCAATAACGATAGGTTCACTAATATCAATAATTTTCTGAATTCTATTATTCACAAAATCATTGTATGATTTAATATGGTGATCCACTAAATCATACTTATCAAAAAATGCATCAACTAACTTCCAGTTATTATCTGTCATTGACTTCCTCCAGCATTATGTAAACATAATAAAATAAATTAAACAATAAAAATAAATATAAATGAAAATTTAACTTATTATATTTTAAATCATTATTCTTAATTTACTCCCAACTATCTTTTATAAGATAATTCATCTCAAACTAATTTATAATGAATTTCTAAAAAAACAAAAAATACAGAAATTAAACAATATAAACTTACTCTAAAATTATATTAATTATCTAACCTTCAATAACTATTCTATATGAAATAAATTCACCAGCAGTTTTACTATTACGAGTAATTTTTATAACATCCCCAACGGAAACAGAATCTTTAGGAAACTCTTTCACAACGGGATCATTAATCTTAATTTTCGGAAGGTTATTAATATCAAAATCAGAATTCTGTTGTAATAATTCTTTTTCAGATTCTGAAATAACTTCATGCTTTGGTACTAAATCATGTTGTTGAATATCTATTTTCAAATTTTTTCCTCCAGCTAGAAAAGTTAAATATAAAATTAGAACGGGCCCGACGGGAATTGAACCCGCGGCCGCTTGGTTAAAAGCCAAGCGCTCTGCCAGACTGAGCTACGGGCCCTCACAAAACTTATGAAATTTAAGCGCCCTGGCCGGGATTTGAACCCGAGTCGCGGGCTCGACAGGCCCGCATGATAGCCCCTACACCACCAGGGCAAACACTTAAATTTAGTGCAATATAACAATACACTATTTATTAATTATTGATAGTCATCATATATAAATGTTTTGAAAAACAATGAGATTTTTAAAAAATATGAGTGACTTCAAATAAAATAGTTGAAATCCCGCCTGCCGGACTTGAACCAGCAACATTTGGATCTACAGTCCAACGCTCTGCCAAATTGAGCTAAGGCGGGACTTAAATGGGACCACCCGGATTTGAACCGGAGTCTCAGGCTCCCAAAGCCCAAAGGATCGACCAAGCTACCCTATGGTCCCAACAATATACAACATATTATAATATTTATTTTCTTGTATATAAATTTAACTAAACATATACCAGAAAATGTAATATTAAGCCCCGGGCGGGAATTGAACCCGCGACCACCAGATTACAAGTCTGGCGCTCTACCAGGCTGAGCCACCGAGGCAATAATAAAATAATTAATGTAACAACTAATTGTTTATTTAATATCATTTAAATACTTTTCGTAAAACTATGTAAAAATCACTATTTTTAAATAAAATTAAAAATATAATAATATAATATGACAAATGAATATCTTGATAAAATACCTTCTTTATTAAAAGAAGTAAGAGAAAAAAATCCGTTAACCCATTGTATAACCAATTTTGTTACAGTTAATGACTGTGCAAATGCTGTTTTAGCAATTGGGGCTTCACCAATAATGGCTGAAGATGTTGATGAAGTTGAAGAAATAGTCAATATTGCTAATGCACTGGTAGTTAATATAGGAACATTAAACCACCAGCAAATTGAATCAATGAAAGTAAGCTCAGCGCAAGCAAATAAAACAAATACCCCAATAACACTGGACCCCGTTGGAGTCGGCGTCAGTAAACTTAGAAATGAAACCACAATTGACTTAATTAAAAATTACAATCCTGCAGTAATACGTGGAAATATTACTGAAATTAAGTCAATATCTCAATTGTTTAATCTTATAGATGAGACAAATACTGCAAAAGGTGTAGATGCCTGTGATGATGATGCCATAACACAAAATAACTTAAAAGCTAATGGAGAAATTATTAGAAAAACAGCAGAAAAATTAAATACTGTAATATTAGCAAGTGGTCCCATTGACATTTTAAGTGATGGAAAAACCACGATTGCAATTTATGGTGGAGATGAAATGATGCCATTAATAACTGGTAGTGGATGTATGTTATCTGCCATCGTTGGAGGTTGTGTTGGAGCTACAACACCATTTGAAGGAGCATTACTTGCAATACTTGCAATGAATAAAGCAGGTGAAAAAGCAAGAGCAAAAGTTAATGAAAATAAATCAGGAACTGGATCATTTAGAACTTTCTTAATTGATGCATTGTATAATACAGATGCAGAAGAATTAAAAAGTGAATCAAAAATTGAGATATTATGAAAAATATAGATTTATCACTTTATTTAGTAACTGACAAAAGTGAAAATGAAGAAAAATTTTTAAAAACAATAGAAAATGCTATTCTTGGTGGAGTAACTTTAGTCCAAATTAGAGAAAAAACTGCTGACACACTAGATTTTTATAATTTATCCTTAAAAGTTAAAGAGATTACAACAAAATATAACGTTCCTTTAATAATTAACGATAGAGTTGATATAGCATTAGCTATTGACGCTGACGGCGTGCATGTCGGTCAAAGTGATATGCCTTGCGATGTTACACGCAGATTAATAGGTGAAAATAAAATATTGGGCGTATCAGCAACAACAATTGAAGAAGCAAAAAAAGCTGAAAAAGATGGTGCTGATTATATTGGAACTGGAGCAATGTTTCCATCATCAACTAAAGCCGATGCCGAAAGCGTTACAAAAAAAGAATTAATTGAAATTGTTAATTCCATCAATATTCCTGTTGTAGCAATAGGCGGAATAACAAAAGAAAATGCAAGTGAATTAAAAGATACTGGGATAAAAGGACTATCTGTAGTAAATGCGATTATGGGCTCAGATAATCCTAAAAAAGCATCCGAAGAGCTATTAAATATTTTTAATAGCTAATCTTTACTTTTTTTTAAAGCTTCTACAGCAGCTAACTTTTTACCTGCCAGCATACTAATACAAGCTCCACCACCACTACTTACATGACTCATCTGATCTTCACAGCCAAGACCTGCAGTAGCAGCAGCAATATGACCTCCACCTATTAATGAAAAACCATCAGAGTTTGCAATAGCATTAATTAAATCTTCAGTACCCATTGCAAATTTAGGGTCTTCAAATACACCGGCAGGACCATTTGCAAATATTGTTTTTGCATTTCTTATTTCATCAGCATAATAATTAATTGTTTTAACACCAATATCAAAAATAGATTCATTAGGAATCTCTTCAAAGTCTATATCCTCTCTTTCCCCATCTCTATCTATAGCGATATCAATAGGATATTTTACTTTATCACCAAACCTATCAATTAAATCTTTAGATTTGGCAACCATATCTTCATATCCACGACTTGCAATGAAATCCCTATTTACCTGACCTATATCAACACCTGCAGCCCACATTACAATATTGGCCACAATACCTGTAGTCAATATGGAATCTGCAGTACCGTTACTCAATACATTTTCCATAACATCAATAGAGTCATCAGGTTTCATTCCACCAAGTAAAAATACGCAAGGATGTTGAACATTATCCAATGCATTCTGAATAACTGTTAATTCTTCTTCCATTACACGACCGGCAGCGGAAGGAGTATTAACTGTAAATCCAACCAAAGATGCTTGTGAACGATGTGCTGCAGCAAATGCATCATTAACAAAATAATCAATCAATGGAGATAACTCCCGTACCAGAATAGTTTTAGACTGTTCTTCAGGACTTCTGGAAAGTGACTCTTCTGAAAAGAATCTTACATTTTCAAGCAAAAGTATTTCATGAGATTTTAAGTCTTTAATAGCTTTTTTAGCTGAAGATGAAAAAATAGAATCAATATATTTGACTCTCAAATTCAAAATGTCAGATAAAGCATCAGCATGTTGAGCCAATGTAGTAAAGTCGTTTTTTCCGGGACGACTTTGATGAGCAAGAATTACTACACGAGCACCTTTTTTAGATAACTCCCTGATTGTTTGTGCATGTAATTTTAGTCTTGTATCGTCCAAAATAATTCCAGAACCCGGGTCTACTGGAGAATTAACATCAATACGTACAAGAACTGTTTTATCTTCAATATCGAAATCATCTATAGTATTAAAATTTCCAGACATATTTCCACTCATTATAATTTACTTACTAAATCCAATAAAGCATCCTTTGGACTTTCAGCTTTTATAATACCTGAAGCAAGCAATACACCGTCTGCACCTAAATCCATAGCTGCTTTCATATCATCACCATTAGTGATTCCGGCACCACATAAAACTTTTACGTCCTTATTAATCTCTTTTACACCTTTAACACTATCCTCTACAACTTCAGGTTGTGCCTGTGATACAGGTATACCAGTACCAATAAGTTCTGGCGGTTCAACAGCAACAGCATCAGGATTTAAACTAGCTACAGCCTTACTTGTTGCAATATTATTTGTACAGACACAAGATTCAATTTCATGTTGTTTGCATAATTGAATAACTTCATCAATATCAGCAAGTTGCATTCTTTTTTCAGAATGATTAATTAAAGAACCTGAAACTCCTGCTTCAACTAAAGTTTCAATTAAATTTCCGCCTGTATGTCCACCAGGAGTAATCGGATCAATATGTTGAGCAAAAATAGGTAGTGATGTTTCTTCTTTAATTCTAAAAATATCTGCAGCCTGTGGAACAGCAACCATTGTAATGCCTGACTCCGCAGCAGCACTTTCTAAATCACGTGCAAGGTTTAAAGCATTTAAACCACTTGATTCCAAATAAGTTTTATAATTTAATATCACTATTGGTGTATTCATATTATCGCCATTATAATTTAAATTATTATAATATATATTTAGACAACATTATTAAAAAGACTTATGATTAGAATTTTCAATTTAATGAGACCTTCAATAAAATACTAATACTAACAAAACTAAAAATAAAAATGATTTTATGTCATTTAATAAAAGCCAAATTGAAAAATTAGAAAAAAGCGGATATAGATTTGTAGGTACCCATGGTCATGCAGCAGTTAAAACCTGCCATTGGACCCGACAAAGTATAGTGGATAAAGGAGTTTGTTATAAAGAAAAATTCTATGGTATTGAATCCCACAGATGCCTTCAAATGTCTCCGGCAGTCCCTAACTGCCAACAAGAATGTGAATTCTGCTGGAGAGATTTAACCTATACCCAGACAAAATGGGAGGATGATGAATACGATGACCCTAAAACAATAGTTGATGGAGCAATTAAAGCTCAAAATAATTTATTATGTGGCTATTATGGAAATGACAATGCTAATAAAAAGAAATTGGAAGAATTAAAAAAGCCCACTAATGCAGCCATTTCACTGGCGGGCGAACCTACTCTTTATCCAAAAATTGATGAATTAATTGGCGAATTTAACCGAAGAGATTTTACAACATTTGTAGTAAGCAACGGACAATGTGCTGAAAGATTAGAAAATTTAGAAAATGATCCCTACCAGCTATACATTTCATTGGATGCGCCCACAAAAGAAATATTTAATGATGTATGTAGACCTAAAATAAATGATGCTTGGAACAATTTAAACGAATCACTTGAAATACTTTCTAGTTTTAACTCCCGCACATGTATAAGGAATACCTGCGTTAAGGGAAGAAATATGACAAATCCCGAAAAATATGGCGAGCTAATTGAAAAAGCAGACCCGGATTTTGTTGAAGTCAAAGCATATATGTGTGTTGGTTCATCACGTGAAAGACTGACACTGGAGAATATGCCTAGATTTAATGAAGTAAAAGAATTTGCAAAAAAAATCGGCGATGAATGCGGAAAGGATATTGTAAATGAGTCCGAAATCAGCCGTGTTGTACTTCTCGAATAATAAAATGAAAATTAAGGATTTACTGCCTCATCAGCAGCACCCATAGTCACTTTAATATTATCTGATAAATTTATTTCAGAAATCTTTTTAGATGAATCGGATTTAGCCATATAATATGCCTGAGCAAAATTCATAGTAATAAATATAACATCCTTAAAATCCAAAATGAATTCTTTTTCCGGTATTTTGTTTAAAATGTCAATTAGTTCCGTTGCAATGTCACTAGATTCCAAATGAGTGCCGAATTCAGCACCTACATTAATAAGCATTTTTTCACCAACATATTAATCAATTATTTCTAAAATATCCTCATATTGAGAATCATCAATGAGATTCCTATATCTAGTTATAATTATTTTTAAATGTCCTTTACAATTATAACATTTGTAAACTTGTTCATTAGTAATAACAGCAAAACAAAACCTTGAAATTTGGGTTTCACTTATAGGACCAGAATAATTTTTAAGTTCAATCAATATTCTCTCCGCGGCCCTATAATTATTTACCATGGACAGGTTTCTAATTTTAAATTCCAATTATGAGGATGCATAAAAACCACATTATCTTTTAGACTTAACTATATAATATGTTATTTATTAAATTTATTGATTTGAAAAATATTGTACAAATGGATTGTACATAATTTATTTTTATTTAAATAATGAAAATTTTTAAAAATTTAGGCTAATAAAAAAAACTTTTATATAGTTTATTAATTATAGTATATTTAGTAAAATATTTTTACATTTATATAATTATACTTTAATTAAAAAATGATGTGATTGAATGAAAAGAAGCAAAAAACTAATTATCGCAATCCTTATTGTTATTCTTATCGGATTATTAAGTATAATTGCAGGAGCTCTTTTAGGAGGTCCTGACTTAGTTAAAGAAGATAAAAATGTTCTTGTTTTAGCTTCAGATAAAGGAGAACAACAGAATGGTGCAGTAGATATGGCATTCATGGTTCACCTAAAAGATGGGGCAATAGATAATTATACACCAATATATCCTGGAGGTATGACACATCCTTCACAATCAGAACCTGCAGAAACAGGTGTTGGAGGAGGACTGCTTCTTCACGATTCACTATGGTATGGTGTAAAGCCAGGTATGAAATATGCAAGTGAAATTGTAGAAGCTAGAACTGGAATGCATGCTGATGCAGTTGTTATTGTCTACACCGACGGAATTGATGCTGTTATTGACTCAATAAGACCACTTAAAGTAAACGGTGAAGTCAAAAACCTTAGTGCAGAAGACATCGTGCGTGAAAATGATGCATATAACGGATATCCTGGAAGTGACAAGGTTCAAGGAACCATGTCTAGAGGAGATGCTGTAATGGTATTGGTTCAAGCACTTGCAGAAGCTGCAAAAGATCCTGCTAAGAAAAATACCATGACCCAGACTGCCCTGGACCAATATTCAAAAGGAAACATTGTAATGACACC
>ONIK01000054.1 GCA_900317865.1 uncultured Methanobrevibacter sp.
CGCAACATATCATGGATATTAGTCAATTCATCAATAGCTTTTTGTAAAATATCCACATCCAAATCCTGAGTAACCTTTAAAATGAAATCCTGTGTGAAATTATCAATATTTATTTCATCAAAGAAGTAACTCTGCATAGGAAACAAATCCACAGCCCCTTCTACAGAGTCATATGACACCTTTTCGATGTTTTTTACATGCTGTGCTATTAAATAAGGAGATTTATAACTCAATATATCCCTAGCTGCACAGGAAATATTGTTATCCTGGAGATATGAAATTACACGAATAGCTATTAATGAATCTCCCCCAAGATAGACAAAATCATCATATAAACTAATTTTTTCCTGATTAAATACTTTTTCAAAAGCATCAACAATAATTTGTTCTGTTTCATTGGTTGCAGCAACATAACCTACACGCAAACTATCCAAATCGATATCAGGCAATGCACGACGGTCAACTTTACCATTAACATTTAAAGGAATTTCATCTAATTTAATAACAAATGAAGGAACCATATAAGCAGGTTTATGCTCAGCCACATAATCACGAATAGATTCATCCAATAAATTTTCATCCATATCACTGACGGCATATACAACAATTTCATTTGTACACTGTGTCATGATTGTTTGGACAGTAACGTCCAGAATTCCATCCATTCTTCGTATTACTGATTCTATTTCTGATAATTCAACACGGTTTCCCCTAACCTTAACCTGACTGTCACGACGGCCTACGATTGCAAATGATCCATCGGGAAGCATACGCCCCATATCTCCCGTACGATACAATACATTATACTCTTCATCATCATCGAAAGGATTGTCTAAAAATGCCTCTCTTGTCTTTTCATCGCGATTCAGATAACCTTCAGCCAACTGATAACCTGCCAGATACAGTTCACCAACAGCTCCTACAGGAACGCGTCTGAATTCATCATCCAAAAGATATGCTTTGGTATTATAATTCAAATAACCTATTGATGAAGAATCCATTTTATCTGAATTTTTAATGGAATAAACATGCTCAAATGCTTCAGTAGGACCGCATACATCAATTAAGGTATAATCTTTTGGGCTTTCAAAATCACCCAATTTTTCACCACCACAAATCAGTATGTCCAAAGAGGTAATATCTACACTGTGCATGAATAATTTACCTACGGAGGTAGTAATCCATGCATGATTAACGCCATGCTGGATATAATATTTATTTAGCTTGGTCATATCTGATTTGCAGTCATCAGGAACAATTGCCAGGCAGGCTCCGGCAAGCATGACTACTGTAATATTAAAACTGGCCACATCAAAACCTATTGATGAAAACATTCCATAAACATCATCCTTACCGAAATCGTATTCTTCAACATACCATTCAGCTACATTAAGGATGGATTTTCTGGTAATTTTTACACCTTTTGGAACGCCAGTGGTTCCTGAAGTATATAAAATACAGGCCACATCCCCATAATTAACTGGCAAAGTGGATAAAGTGCCAGTTTCTTTTCCAACAATATCTGACACGTTCAAAAGGACATAATCATTATCCATATTCTGGGCATATTCATAGGTTTCATCACTAACAATGAGGACTTTGGAATTCGTATCCTCCAGTATAAATTCTATCCGTTCATCTGGAAGATTGGTATCAAGAGGCACATAAACTGCACCCATAGACAAAATAGCCAATACATTAAATAAATATAATTCACTCCGATTTAGTAAAAACGCCACATTATCCTGAGATTCAACACCAAGATTAGCAAGTTTTTTAGCAATCTTATCTGCAATAAAAGCGCTCTCAGCATAACTGTAAACAGCATCATTATACAAAACAAGTTTATTATCCGGATATTTCGCGAGGTTATCATTAAAAGCTTCTAAAATATCATCATACTTTAAATTATAATCATTCTGATTATAAGTATCCAGGAACTCCAAATCAGATAAGGTAGTATAATTGATATCGGATAAATCATTTACGTTTAAAATTTGGGATAAAATTAAATTATAGGACTGTGCAAATCGTTTAACCATAAATTCAGAATATTTTTCAGAATAAATAATGTTTAAAATATAATTTTTATCTTTTAGGGAAACATTTACATTAAAATCAAAGGATAAATCTGTAATAGGATTATTATCTGGGGAATACTGGAACATAATATTGGACTTGGCATCATATTCACTTTCAATCTCTTCAAAAGGACAATCGTATTTAGATACATTTTCAATCAAATCAGCCACATAGTTCATAAAAGAAGAAGCATCCTGATTTTTACAGTTAACTAATAACATTGAATTGTTTTCATTTAAAACCGTGTTAAATAATATATTTTCACTGCCAATAAATCTTGATAGAGTATATGCAAAAACTCCATTAAACAAAACATTCCTGTCAATGCCGGTATTTTTCAAGGATCCCATGAACTGTGAATCTAAAATAATTTGATAACTTCCGCAATCACATTTGCCGACATCATCCAATAGAATACCCACATCATCTATATCAGCAAACATTAAATCATAAAAATCCTTTGAATCCCTTGAAAAAATAATAACAACTCCTAATCATATAATTATAACAATTATTAAATATTAAATTTTAATAGTATAAATTTTTAGATTAATAAGACTTAAAATCAAACAAATTATTACAAAAGATTAATTTTTACATAATGTAATTTCGATATTATTCAATTCCAAAATTTGAGAATAATCTATATTTTCAACATGCTTATCCAATACTGATAATTTATTATGATTTGTATCTTCAAGAGGGTTATAAAGTATTCCAGAATATTTAACTGAAAAAACCATTGAATCCTTTTTATCCCTAACAATTATATCAATCAAATCAATATTATCATTTATTTCAATAATATTAACAAGCATCTCTTCAATAGCCGAACTTACAATTTCAGATTGGTTTGAATATGATAATGCATCCTGAACGATTTTTGATAGATCTGAAACATTTGCCAGATTTCCATCAAAAGTATACTCAAATACGGATTTGTCATTATTGTGCTTAATTAAGAAAAATCCTGAATACTCATTATTAGACTTTTTAGCAACATATCTGGAATAAAGGAAAATAACAAATATTGTGAATAATTCAACTACAGCAAATGTAATCCAAATTCCATCCACACCCCAGAAATAGGAAAATAAATAAACAAAAGATACTGGCAATACTAACACATTAAAAAATGTAATAACATTTGAAAGCTTAGTGTACTGTACAGATTGGGCATAAAATATATATAACTGAGTAATTGCCATACCTACAAAAGACAAAGAAAACAATCTAACAGCATTCAATACAACAGGAATAGTATTAGGATCATTTACATTAAATATAAACAATGAAATATTTGGGAAAATGAAAAACAATATTGAAAAGAACAAACTGAATCCAATAACTATTTTCATTGATTTATCGCAAACATATGCAACACCACGATAATCCTCTTCCTTGAAATAAACTGATACAATAGGTACGATTGACTGTACTGTACCCATAACAAAAATCATTGTAATAAATGCAATATTGGTGCACAAATTGAATGCTTCCAATCCAACTGCACCTATTACTACAATCAATAAATAATTAAATAATATTAATCTAACTGTCTCATAAAAAGTCGAGGAAGCAATAGAATATCCGGATTTACAAATATTTATGAAATAACCGAAGATTGAAGATATTTTAACTTTAATAAGTCTTATCGATTTTTTTGGACTGAAGAAATAATAAGAAATGAAAACTGCAGATACAATAAAAGCAACTGACGTAGCCAAACCTGCACCTGCAATACCTAAATTCAAGTACTTCATAAAAAAAATATCACAAATCGTATTTGTAACATTTGATAATAAAAATGCCCAAAACTGTAACTTAATAAAACCATAAGATTTAATGAAATAAGCAATACAACCCATATAACATAAGAATGGTATACCAATTATATATAATTCCAAATACTGATTAACCAAAGGCTGTAATTCAGGTGCCTGACATAACATCTGGGTAAAAAAATCCTGAAAGACTAAAACTGAAACAACAATAATCAATGATATGATTATCAGACTGAACAGCGAAACTGTGAAAATCGAATTGGCTTTCTCATCATCGAATTCTGCCTTTGCAATAGAACATAGGATACTGCCCCCCATTCCAATCATCCAATAAAAAAGACCTACAATACAAGCAAAAGGCTCAATACTTTGAACAACAGCCAAATAATTAGAACCTAAAATAAAAGAAATTAAAAAAGCGTCAATCAATATGGCAAAATTGCCTGCAATTGAAACAGCTATTGTTGGAACCAATAATTCCCTAAATTTCCTATTAATCAAATCAAAATTTCTTTCATACTTCATTATATCATCATTATTTACTAGATAATCTCATTTAAAATGAATTAATATTATTTAAAGCAATTACTCCTGCTTTAAACTTGCCAAGTCCATCCCTTAATAATTTTTTGGGACATGCTATATTCATCCTTAAAAAGTTATCACCATTCCGGCCGAAATCAACACCAGCAGACAGGAATAATCCCTGATTCTGCCTTAAAAATTCAGACAAAACTTTTGATGCAACATTTAAAGCAGAACAGTCAAGCCATAAAAGATAAGTCGCATCACATTCAACCATCCTGACAACAGGAAGCTCTTCAGCCAAATAGTCTCGAACAATCTGTTTGTTTCTATATAAGACTTCCCTTAACTCATCCAGCCACTCTTCAGATTCTCCATAAGCGGCAATTACTGCAGATGCTGCAAAAACATTACAGGAATCAGAATTATCAATATGCATTTGGGTTTTTATCCTATCCAAAAGTTCATTATTAGTTGTATGAACAACAGAGCTTTGAAAACCTGCAATGTTGAATGATTTGGATGGTGAAAGACACCTTATCACATAATCCTCCGCTTCAAAGGGATTATATTTTACTCCAGGATCTGTCAAATCACAGTGAATTTCATCAGATATTAAAATAACACCATGTTTTTTACATAACTCCCCAATACGAACCAAATCTTCTTCAGACCAGATTTTACCTACAGGGTTGTGGGGATTGCAGAGAATCATCAGCTTGACTCTTGACAATTTTTCATCCAAATCATCAAAATCAATTCTATATTCCCCATTTTCATAAATCAGCTGATTTTCCAGAACTTTACGATTATTGTCTTCTATTACATAGAAAAATACATGATAAACTGGACTCTGTATTAATATTTCATCATTTTCTTCAGTCAGATACCTTATCATTGATGAAATTGAGGGCATGACCCCAACTGAATAGGCCATATCTTCTTTAGACATTTTTAAATCATATCTTGAGTCCCACCAATTGATATAAGCATCAAAAAGTTCATCAGGAACAATAGTATAACCGTAAACCGGATGATTAGCCCTTTTTAAGATTGCATCCTGTATTTGCGGTGCAACCTTAAAATCCATATCTGCTACCCACATGGGCAAATCATCATCAAATAAGTCCCATTTAAGACAATTTGTATTTTTTCTATCCGTAACACTTTCAAAATCGTATTTAGTATTTTTCATAATGAATTCTCGCTTCATCAAATTTATCCATGAACTTGTTTTCCCATCCATCAGCAGGATAACCTATGGTAATAATACAATAGGGTTTGGTTTCAGCAATATCATCTATTCCAATGATTTCACCTATTTTGGCCATCCTTTCCTCATCAGGCGCAACACCATTCCAAAGACCACCTAAACCTAAGTTAACCGCTTCAAGCAACATGTTTTCTGCAGCCGCACCCATATCCTGCTGCCATACTGTTTTATAAAATGCCCTTTCAATATTAGCAACAAGAACAATTGCTACCGGCGCATTAGTTACTCTTGGTTTTATTTCGCCTATTTTAGCCAAGGTTTCTTTATCCTTAACAACTACAAATTCCCAAGGTTCAGCACCCAATCTGGATCCGGGAGCCTGCATTCCTGCTTTTATGATTTTTAAAATATCTTCATCATCAACATCCTTATCCCGATATTCGCGAATACTTCTTCTTGTGTTAATAATTGTTTCAAAATCAGTCATATTAATTAATAGTTTGTTAAAATATTTAAAATTTAACAAAAGTATTCTGTTTAAAAAAATTATATTCATGGTGGAGCATACGTACTCGAAATAAACTTTTTCCAATTGTTGCACTGTAGGAAACTTGCAAAAAAGCTTAATGCATATGTAATCACACCAGTTTATCCTCTTGCACCATCAAATAAGGCAAATCAAACATATGATTTGTTAACTCCATTATATGAAAAGTTAAGTTCAAGAAAGAATTTAATATTGATGGGGGACTCTGCAGGAGGAGGATTTGTTTACTCATTTTGCCAATATATAAAAAACACAGATTTACCTCAGCCACATAGAATTATAACCTACTCCCCATGGGTTGACATTTCAATGTCAAATACTCCATATCCTGGTGAAAAAGATGCGACCTTAGGTGATGTCGGACTTCGTGAAATAGGTAAAACCTGGGCTGGAGATTGGGATACCCAGGACTATAGAGTAAGTCCTATATTCGGAAACAATACAGGTTTGCCGGATACATTGATTTTTGTAGGTGGCGATGAACTGTTTTATGATGACATTAACAAATATGTTGAAAAACTAAAAAATGATGGCGTTAATGCAAAATTAAGCGTCGGTGAAGAAATGTTCCACATTTACCCAGTATTCCCTATTTCTGAATCAAATCAGGTCGTGAAAGAAATACAGGAATATTTAAATGAATGAATATTTCTTTGATTGAACCTCTGACTAACAAGAGTTAGAGATTCTTAACCACACCCATTGTACAGATAACTAAAACCCTTTTTTAAATTAAAAAAATTAAGATTTATTTAATTCATTCAGAATAAAACTAAATTTAAATAGAAATATTAATATAAACTTCCAACAAACTATACATACTAATGAAAATTTTATGGGAGGCATTTATTTGTTAAAAAAAATATTTATATTTCTGACACTATTCATAATTTTATCATTAACTCTTTCTGGAGTCAGTGCAGCAGACAGTAATGATATAACTGTTAATTCAGACACAAATATCTTATCTGCTGATGATACGACTGCAGAAACTGATAAAATTGATGTTGAATTAATTACAGATGAACAAATTGGAATTTATGGAAATAAAGACACCAAACTAACAGTTCATGCAATAGATAAGGACGGAAATAATGTGGACGACGGATCAGTGATTTTTGTTGATGTATTTGGTCAAAATTATACTGCAGAAATGAAAGATGGTGCTGCCTCCAGTAAGGTATATGTTGGGGATACCGGAAAATTTAATATAACCTGTATGTATATTGGAACTGATACTTACAGTAATGCCAATGGGACCTTGCCATTGACTGTTCCCGTTGCAGATACTTCATGTACCAATATTATTGCAACAAGATATGATGATACAGTATATTTCACAGGAAACGTCAAATCAGATTATAGGGCATATCCTGATTATGATGACTATGAAGAAGTAACCCGAGGAATTGTGACCGTTTATGTTGACGGTGAAAAATTGGGAACATGTGACTTGGATGTAAACGGTAACTATGTATACATCTGGAAAACTACAAGAAACCTTATCGGCCAGACAATCAACTTTACAGGAGTCTATTCAGACAGCGGAAAACATTTTAATCCATCAACATTCTCCAAATCATTTACATTTGAGCCACCTAAAGACACAGAAATCAAACTTCAAGTAACTGTTATAGATGACCATAAGAAATTAGTTAGCGGAGATGTCGTGGATGAAAATGGAAATAATGTTATCGGAGGAACAATCACTGTAAATGGCAAATATACAGTTCCAGTTGATACAAACGGCAAATTTAAATTTTACATTACTGATGAAACACCTGGAAAGGTTAATTATGAAATCGGTGTGATTGATTTTGGATCAAAAGCAGACATTCGTGTGAACAGCCCATTGATGGATAGAATTGAACATACCGAATTAACTGACCAGCTCATTGATTTATGTACCCAGGGAAGTCCATATATCAAATTTGGAAACGGAAACGGTGAAACACTTGTTATGATTGTCGGAACCCATGGAGGTGAACTTGCATCACAAGTAGCAGGTTTCAAATTAATTAACTTATTTGCTAATTACGGCGATGAGATTGATGGAACAATATACATATTTCCGACTATTTTCCCGGAAGCCACAGCCAACAATACAAGAATATACAACGGCATTAACTTAAATACTGTAGCAGCTGAGAATGGAACCATTTCCAACAGCATAGTTAAATTTGCAAAATCAGTAAATGCCATTGGACTTGGAGATTTCCACAATACCCGTCATGGTGACAGTGATGTCGGTATTACCTGTATCTTCTGTTCCCAGCAACCAACACCTGAAAGTGAAGTTCTCGGTAAATTCATTGTTGCTGAAACAGGTTATGATATTAAAGATTATCCTGTAGCTGGAGATCCTTATGCCGGAGCAATAGAAGACTATGCAAATTTAGAATTCCACATACCATCAGTTACATGCGAATCACTTTCAAACCACAGGGCAGTTGAATATGGAACACCTGAAATGTCATTTAATGAAATGTGCGCATTCTTAAAATATTTCGGATATAATGTCTATGAAATGATAGACATACCAATAAATGATTCAGACTTAATCTTGACATTTGAAAGTCCTTACAACTATAATCCAAGCTCAATAAATATAACATTTAATAAGACAGAACCTGCAAACAATACAGACATTAATAAAATTGCTTCCGCTGGTGAAAAAACTCTTCCAGCAACTGGTAATCCATTAATAGCTGTATTACTTGCTCTTTTAGCTATTGGATTCGGAGGATTGAAAAGAAGATTATAGTTCTATAATTAAAATTTAACTTATTTCACCATTACCTACTTTTTTTAATCATCAAATCCCGATGTACAAATAACAGTGCGCTTTACCATCTTTTGTGAGAAAACCCGTAACCGTGCTTTCATAATCCTTATCAAATGTTCTTTGAATTTCCTCATCATTCCAAACCTGATTCCATGCTTTCATAGCAGCTTCATGTACATCTGCTCCCTTAGCAATGTATTTTTTGAAAACACCTTCATCAGCCAATTTTTCTAAATGAAAAATAAACTCTTTATCTGCTGCAATAACACAAAAATCATAATTTCCGGTTTCATCACTTTCATAATTGCTGTACTCAGATATTGGAGATATCCCATCAATCAATTTTCCATTACTATCATTAATTAAGGGAATTTTTCCACTTACAATATCTTCAAACAACTCATTAATCTTGTTAATTCCTGCTTTCATTTTTTAGTCTTATAATTATTTTGTCTAATCTGTAGGTCATAGTTATTATATTAGTTTTCAACTTGAAAAAATGATGGAAAAAGATTTGCTGAGAATATTTAACTGAATCCATTCAAAACATGAATTATCAGGTATTTAAAATACAAAAAGAAAAAAATAAGATGTAAATGATTAAATCTTACTTAAGTTAGCTCCAATTTCAAAAGCCTTTTCCAAATCCTTTGGAAATTGTAAAATCCATTGTTTTTCTTTGGCTTCCTGTGAAAAACCGGCCATATTATATTTTGAATATTTGCTTACCTGTATTGTATCACAGACAGGATAAGTTACCACTTCACCATTTAAAAATGAAAAGAGAAACTCTATTTTGGTTAAATTGTCTTTCATTGAATCTACATAATACTGAAGCGGTGCATTCATGGTATAGAAAATTCCAACATTAACCTTGCCTGTAAAATAGCTGGATCCGTCATCATATGACAGCAGACAAAATATTAATCTTTCAACCAATGCTCTGAATTCACTTGTAGGCTCTCCAAAGTATATAGGTGAACCGATAAGCAATGCATCGGAATCCAAAATCTCCTCAATCAATGGTGACAGGTCATCTCTCCAGTAACATTTTCCTTTAGTCTTATCTTTTAATTTACAGACAAGACAGCTTCTACATCCCTTGAATGATAAATCATATAGATTGACATATTTTGTTTCAGCACCAACTGATTCCGCTCCTTTTTGTGCGGATTGCATGATTTCAGCAGTATTCCACTTTTTTCTCGGACTTGCATTAATTACAATTGTCTTCATAATACATATTTTTACTTTCCATGTAAA
The DNA here is from genome assembly GCA_900317865.1 of uncultured Methanobrevibacter sp. Taxonomy (GTDB): domain Archaea; phylum Methanobacteriota; class Methanobacteria; order Methanobacteriales; family Methanobacteriaceae; genus Methanocatella. The sequence goes on from ONIK01000054.1 coordinate 10,200, forward strand.
TAAAAGCATTGAAAAAAAGATAAATTTAAGTACTTAAAAGAATTATAAAAAGTAATCATGAATAAACTAGGTTTAATATTCATAGCAATAGTATTAATAATTGTGGGACTTTTAGCTTCAACAATTGTTAGTCCTGTATTGATAATTGCTGAAGATTCCGGAGAAGATGCCAGTGTGGATATGGCTGCAAAATTCACAATCTTAGGTGGATTTGATTGGATTTATCCTGGAAGCTCTCATAATGCAAATGGTGAAACACTTCACAATATCCATTTAATCAGTCCAGACGACCCATATCATGCCGCTCAAGACATAATATCCTATACGTATCATTATACGCCACATATAATTGTTAGTGTAAACAATGATGCTGCAGAGGCAATATTTGGTGCCAATATTGTTGATTTAATAAGGTCAAACGATGCATACAACGGATATGCCGGCAATCAAAATGTTCCGGGAACAATGTCTAGAGGAGATGCAATGGATACAGCTATGAATCAAAATGGTATGAACGTATTCCAAATCCCTATTCAAATTTTATTGGGAAATATACGCTTTATCTTTGTATAATTCCCATTTTTTCTTTATTTAACAAAATATGTTAGATGTTTATACACAACTACTTCTTATTGTCCGATTAATCAAAAAAAGTTAAATTTTGTGTGTAAAAAGATTACACACCGTCAAAAAAAAGTTATTTTTTAGCTTCGATAACAGTTTTTCCATTCATGTAAGGGACTAACACTTCAGGAATTTTAATGCTACCATCTTTTTGTTGGTAGTTTTCCAAAATACAGCACATTGTCCTTTCAGTTGCAATAGCTGTACTGTTTAAAGTATGTAAAGTCTGAGCATCTCCGGAACCTGCTCTTCCAATACGGGTTTTGGTTTTTCTTGCCTGATAATCCTTACAGTTAGTACATGAAACCAATTCTCT
>ONIK01000085.1 GCA_900317865.1 uncultured Methanobrevibacter sp.
AACCTTGTAGAAACCCTCATTTAAATATCTGAATTGCTCTGTAAATGTTGTATAATACATCTTTGAGTTTTGTTTCTTTATTTTGGAGTTTTGTACTTCTACTATAGTTTCCTCCGTTGAATCTTCTTTTTATTACATAAATTACACTTTCTACATTCATTCTTCGTGCGTAAACGTCGTGCCAGAAGATTGTTGCACTATTTAGTCTGTAATGTCCTGTTTTTGCTCGTGTTTTTAATGGTATCTGGTCGAATGCACCTACTTCTTCATTTATGCATTTTCTTATTGGTTCTGTGTCATATGCTTTGTCTGCTAGGATGTAGTGTGGTTTGTATGGTTTTAATTGTCTTATTGATGGTATTGCGAATTGTGTATCGTATTTTGGACCTCGATTTGCTGCATAATTTAAGATCATTCTTGTGTTGACATCTATTGCAATATGGTTTTTAATGTAGCTTTTTCTGCATTTGCCTCTTATTTTTGCGTAATAATGGTCTGCATAGTCACTTGTATGTCCGGTTCCATCCATTGCAGCTAATTCACAATCAATTGGATGCATAAACAATATTAAATTATTTAAATCTTTTAATTTTGTGTCTGACATCCGTACAAAGAATTTCTGAATTGTTGTGTAGTGTGGAAGCTTGTTAAGTTTTAAATATTTGGTTATTTTATCAGAAACATCTAAAATTTCAATTATTTCACGATATGTTGTTTTTAAGTAAGTTTTCATTGCTAAAATAGTGAATAATTGAGGTTGATTATAAATATGATTGCTATAATCACAGGAATACTTTGAAAATATCCATTTTGCATAGTTAAATATCAATTCAACAAAATCAAGCAATCTATTTTGATTTTGACCAATTTTAAATAGTTTTTCTTCTTGAGTTTTTCCATCAATCTTAAGTCCAAAATCCAAATGGTTTAAATGTCTTGAATTCAAATAGTAATATGGAGAATAGTTTATTTTAGCATACATATTAATAATTATTCTCCATTATTCTATTTATAACTTATTATTCATTTTTTTAATGAATATCAAATATTATTTCAAGTGTAAAAAAATTAAAGTAATTAAATCGCTTAAAATTAAAATCCAAGCAATTTAATTAAAATTTTTTTGCGAAGAATAAATTCAAGTGTAAAATAAAAAGAACCGAAACATGTTAAAATTAAAAACAAAGAGAAAAAAACAATTATTTAACAAAAATAAACAATAAATGTCGATATTCACTTAAATTTTGACAGGGTTTCTACAAGGTTATTTTACTAAATTACATGTTTAAAAAGATGAAAAAACAAAAAGAAGAAGAAAAACTTGTTGTAATTTAGATGAATAAAAAATGGTTCTGTCTAAATTGTCATGATGTAACTTCGATTTATAGAGTTTCAATGAATCTGCTGAAATTATTAAAATTTTAAATAATTCGCATAAATCTTTCTTTAATAAATTCTGGAGTCATTTCAATGATTGGTGCTTTGGAATTACCTGGTTCACAGTTGAATTCTACAAAATTGCATTCATCGTCTTTTATTATTTTTTCCAAATCAATTTCCTCAAATTTATAGCTTTTCAGGCCAACACTTGAAGCAATTTCTGATAGATTTAAATCTTTAGCATAGGTTTCCTGATTGCCTGTTGAACCGTATGCACCGTTATTGATTACAATCCATGTTAAGTTTCTTGGTTTGCATGCATTGATAGTTACGAGTGAACCCATATTCATTAAAAGAGCTCCGTCTCCGTCAATAACGACAACATTTCTATTTGGTTTTGATAATGCTAATCCAAGACCGATTGATGAGGCAAGTCCCATTGATCCAATCATATAGAATGTTTCATCTCTATCATAAATGTCATATAATTCTCTTGAAGGAAATCCGATATTGCAGACAATCAGTTCATCATTTATTAATCCGATTATTTTTTTTAAAGCGTCTCTTCTTTTCATATTATCACCAATATTTGATTTCCAATAATGTTGAAACAGGTTTTCCCTGTTCCAAGCTTAATTCCCATGATTCTCTTATAGCCTCATATGCTCCTTCTGGAGTAGCTGGTTTAAAGAAGTTATAGCCCATTGCTTCCAGAATTAATGGTGTTGATTCACCCATTGGGACTTGTCCACATATATTTTCTCCTTCAGTTCCCCTATGGCTCATTATCATTAGAAGAGGGAATTTATACAATTCTGTCAATGACTTCAATGCATTTATTGAGTTTCCAAGGCCGGAATTCTGCATCAATATCGCAGTTTTTTTGCCGCCAAGATAAGCTCCTGCACATAATCCGATTCCTTCTTCCTCCCTTGTTACGGGCACATGAATTATGTCTTCATCTTCATCAATCATTTCCAATAATCTAGATAAGTTAACGCAGGGTACACTTACAATAAAGTCAATTCCAGCATCTTTTAGCCCATTATATACCGCTTCTGTACTATCCATGTTATCATCTTTTAATTTTAATTTTAACATATTTTGTTTACTTTATTTTCCTAATTAATGTTAGATAGTAACATATATATTAAATTATTTACTTATTTATATTCATGTTTGATAAACTACCGGTTTCTTCAAAAACAGAAAAGATTTTGACTAAATCTTTAGATGAAATGATTTCTGTTGAAGAAGCTAATCATTTGATGAATATTAAGGGAGCTGATTTTTACCCTTTGATGGCTACTGCAGATTATTTGCGTAGCGAAATTGTTGGAGATGATGTTACATTCATTAACAACTGTAATATTAACTTCACTAACATTTGTACTGTTAGATGTGGATTTTGTGCTTTTGGAAAAGATGAAGATGACCCTGATGCTTATATTTTGGATGATGAAGCTATTTTGGCCAAAGCTCAGGGTGCAGTTGATAATGGTGCCCGTGAATTTACTCTGATGGGTGGTGTACATCCTGATGCAGACATTGAATATTATGAGCATTTATTGCTTTTGCTCAAGGGTGAATTTCCAGATGTCATGATTCATGGTTTTTCACCTACAATGATTAATGATGCTGCCATTGCATCAGGTATGGATATGGCTGAAGCCTGTGAGAGATTGAAATCTGCAGGACTTGATACATTGCCCGGAACTGCAGCTGAAATTTTAACGGACCGTTCCAGAGAAATAATCTGTCCTGAAAAGGTTAGCGTAAGCGAATGGGTTGATGCCGTTAGAACTGCTCATGAAGCCGGCATTCCTGGTTCTGCTACCATTATGTATGGGCATGTGGAAACTTTGGAAGAGCGTGTTGAACATATAGACATCCTCCGTAAATTGCAGGAAGAAACACATGGATTTACTGAGTTTATTCCAATGACATTTATGCATGAACACTCTCCAATATTTTTGGAAGGCCAGAAAAACTTGGGTGCTACAGGTACTGAAGACTTAAAGTTATATGCAGTTTCCAGATTAATGCTGAGAGATCTAATTCCAAACCTTCAGGTTTCCTGGGTTAAAATGGGTTTCAGATTTGCTCAGGTAGTTCTCACTGCAGGAGCCAATGATTTAGGTGGCACTTTAGGTGGAGATGAATTATCGGAAGCATCAGGTGCTCCTGATGGCGTTGACGCTTCTATCGAAACCCTTGTAAATATGGTCAGAAATCTTGGAAGAAATCCTATAGAAAGAAATTCTAAATACACTGAATTTTATTCTATCAAATAAATTAATAAATCTCAAAAATAAAAGTAGTTTATCGAATGATGTATTAATTTACATCATCAATCATTTAATTTACAGTGACATATCATGAAATTTATCGTAATTGACGGACTTGATGGGTCTGGAAAGGATACACAAATAGATTTGCTTGCACAATATTATAGAAATCAAGGAAAAAATGTTGTTGTACGTTCGCATCCGTGTGATGACAATAAGTATGGTCGTAAATCCAGACAGGCACTTCAAAAAACAGGCAAATTCAATCATATAAAAGCTACTATTTATTTTGGTCTGGATGCAATCAGATCAGTTCGTAAATACTCTCATGATGATAAAATAGATGTTTTAATTTTTTCTAGATACATTCTTGCCGTAATGTATCTTCCCGGTGTTGTAAATACCATTACCTATAAAATTGTTAGTGCTGTACTTCCGACATCAGATACAATGTTCTTTTTGGATGTTACACCAGAAGAATCTCTCAAAAGAATCGGTTCAAGGGATGAGGAAATCGAAATGTTTGAAAATATGGAATCTCTTACTAAGAATAGGGAAAATTCCAAAAAATTCACTTATAACTGGAATGTTATTGATGGAAATCAGTCTATTGAAGAAATCAATCGCCAGATTATTGACCGGTGTACGGAATATGACTAGTTATTATTATTTTTTTAATACTTTAAACACAACTTATATATATAATAAAAATATAATATTAATGTATGTGCGAAAAATTACTAGACCATTACGAAGAAGAAAAAAATTTTGAAGAGGTAATAAAATTAATAGATGAAATAATTTTACAAAATCCTGAAAAAGCCTCATCACTACTTTTTAGAAAAGCAAATGCATTAATAGAACTTAAAAAATACTCTCAAGCTATTACAACCCTAAAAGTATATGTTAAAGATTGTTCCGAAAATGAAAAAATCAAAGCTTATACGGTTATTGCAACATGTTACATGCATTTGGACAATGAAGAAAAGGCAGATGAATATCTGTTGAAAACACTGGAATTGGACCCTGAAAATGATATAATCCTTAAACATTTGTCTTACGGTTCATATATTAGGCAGGAACATGAAAAATGCTATGGGTATATACAACAATTGATTGAAATTGAAAAGGCCGATATCGAAGATTATACCAATCTAATATTTTGCTGCATTCAACTGGACAGGATAGATGAAGCTCTTGAATATGCTGAAAAAGTAATTGAGTTGGATCCAACAAATTTGGATGTTTTTGCGACATTAACCATTGTTTATGAAGATTTGGAAGATAAAGAAAAATTAAAAGATGTTTGTGAAAGAATCATTAATTTAAAAGATGATGGCACATTGCAGATTATACTTTTAAAGGCCCAGGCATTATTGGAACTGGGGCGAAAAGAAGAAGCTTTTGAATTTGTAAACAAGGCTATCAAATTAAATCCATATGATCCCTTTCCATACTTGATGAAAGGTATGTTGTACAATAAGTTAAAAATGTTTGAACATGCACAGGAATGCTTCAGTGAGGCATTCAATTTAAATCCTGAATTGCTGCTGATGATAGAAAAATTAAAATAATGGTAGAAATTCTTTGTTGGGTTCGATTCCCAATTCTACCTTGTTTGTTTTTTCATTTCTCCTTTTAAATGAATTGGAATAGAGAAGTGGTCTTCCTATTTCAATTCTATAATATTTCTTTAATGCCGCTGTCTGTAATAATCATTAGTGAATTGAGATTTTCCATCATTAACGAAGCAATAGGGTGAGTTTGGATATCCTTATTCATTAAAACAAGTTCCTTATCTACAATATCCACCCAGTTAACATTATAAATAACAACTCCATTAACAATTAATCCTAAATATTCTGGAACAAATCTATTTTCGTTCATTTCTTCAAAAAACTGATTTTCACGTAAAATCTGTCTTAAAACATTATCCATACTAATCACTTCTTTCATAAACAAATTTTGGAACCGCATCATCGAAAGGATCAAAGGTTTCTCTGTTTTTAACTTCCATACATTTCATACTTACTTTTGAATGGAGGGATGAAGGAAGTCTTAAAATCCTTTTCAAATCAATGGAAACTTTAGCATCTATTGTTGCAAGATTGACACGGGCCATGGCTTCCACTAAATTTTTATATCTTCTGGGACCAATATCTCTTTTGAAATATCCCCATTCATCATTGTCTAAATGATGTCTGGCTTTAAGAATATCTTTCATTAATTTTGGGTTAATTCCATCGATTTCCTCTTGGCCGGTTAAATGCTGAACATTGTATTTCATTTTATCAGTAAAAATCTTAGAATAACCAATAGGAATTGAAAAATGCTCAAAATTAAAAGCTTTATTTGAAATATCCGTATTGATGAATTGAGATTTTGGAACATCAGCTCCTGCAACATACTTCAATACTTCAGACCTGAGTTCACTGTTGGCCAGCATCATTTCCTCATCTAAAATCCTGATATGATATCCTCTGCCGGAATAGATTAAATGTATATTGTTAAGGCCTAAATCACCATCCAAAGTATCTATTAATGAATTGACAATTTCTAGAGCTTCACCTAAGCAAATTTCACAAACGCTGTCGCAGTTGCATGACCTGATTGGGATATCTTTGGCATCAACATCAAAAATGTATTCGGCCTTTTGCCAGTCTTCCCGTCTTCTGGGATTATTATAAAAAGCTACTGAAATATAAGCTGCAAAAGGAGCCTTATATCTAAGGAATTTTCGCAAAGACTCTGTTCCTCTGAAAGTTTTATATCTGTCATTAGGGCCTCTTCCATTATGGTCAAAACCAAATTCACGCTTTTTAATTCCATTTCTAATGAATTCAGGAAGGTCTTTTTCACTCCATTCCTCACGATAATATTGGCGCCTTTCCTTCAGGGTAGCTTTTGAAAACATAATATGAATTATTTTTATCAAAGTATTTATTATTTAGTGAAGTGTGATTTTTTAAATTATTTTAGGGTGACATAATTGATAACTTGATATTTAAATGAAATGAATATTATGAAGTTTTTATTCCCTAATTTAAAAGGAAATATTTTAAAAAATCAAAATGGAAAAAATGAAGAATGTTTAAAATCAGATAATTCATGCCAATATTCATATTTTTCAACGATACTTTGGATTTATTTGTTGAAAATACTTATGTTATAAATGCCACTACTGTTCCTGCAATCTCAAAACTAATGAACCTTACTTACACTTCCAGTGATGAGTCTGTTGCTACTGTAGATGAAAACGGTACAGTTACTGCTGTAGGTGAAGGTACTGCAATCATTACTTTAACAGTTGGTGATGATATAGTCTTTGCTAAAAATTCAACAACGGTTACTGTAAATGTTAATGGCAAAATAATAAATGTATCTGCTCCGGATGTAACTAAATATTACAACGGCGATGAAAGGTTTGTTGTTATTGTCACAGATTCCAATAATAATCCTTTGGCTAACCAATCTGTAAAAATTAGCGTTAATGATGTTAATTATACTAGAATAACTGACGAGAATGGTATTGCAAGTATTGTTGTAGGTTTAGTTAGTGGACAGTATAATGTGACTACTATTGCCTGCAATAAGACCGTATACTCAAAGATAACTGTTTTACCTACCGTGAATGCAACTGATTTGGTTAAAGTATTTAGAAATGGAACACAATTTTATGCAACATTTAAAGACTCCCAGGGTAATTATCTCTCCGAAGGAACAATGGTGAGATTCAACATCAATGGTGTGATGTATGACCGTAAAGTCTCCGGTGATAAAGGCCTTGCTAAATTGAACATTAATCTTAATCAGGGACAATATATCATCACATCAATGAACCTGAAAACCGGTGAAAATACTGCAAACAATGTGACTGTCATTTCAAGGCTTATTGAAAACAGAGATTTGACCAAATATTTCAGAAATGATTCACAATATACCGTTAAGGTGGTTGGTGATGACGGCAAAGCTGTCGGTGCTGGTGAAAGTGTAACATTCAATATTAATGGAGTATTCTATACTCGTGAAACCAATGAATTAGGTATTGCTAAGCTAAACATCAATTTGCAACCTGGAGATTATGTAATTACTGCTGAATATGATGGATGTGTGGTATCAAATAATATCCATGTGCTTCCGGTTTTATATGCAAATGACTTGACTAAAAAATATGGTACTCCTGATCAGTTCATTGTATCACTTGTTGACGGTCAAGGAAAACCTTATGCTGGACAGGTTATTCAATTCAATGTAAATGGTGTTATTTACAACTGGCTAACAGTTGAGGATGGTAAATCTAAATTAAACATTAGATTAATGCCTGGAAAGTACATAATAACTTCTAGTTATATGGGTACAAGTATAGCAAATAATATAACAGTTTTTGCTTAGTGGATGAATAACTACATTCATTCACTTTTTTTTAAAATTCCTATTTTTTTAAATGAATAATATTGGTGGGAGATTTTTTTAAATTATTTATATAAAGAATTTATAGATTATATATTAGTCAAATAAATGAAGGTAAGATTATGAAAAAGAATTTTTTATTTATTATTTGTCTGTATTTATTATTTGTCTGATATTATTAATTGTTTCTGTTTCATCAGTATCTGCAAGTGCTGATGTGAACCAAACAATTGGTAATGAATCTGGAGACTCAATAGCTTTGGCTAATGATGATGGAAAGGATTTAGGCGATAATAATTTGTCTTATATGTCTGATATTAATATGGATGATAATAATTTGTCTTATATGTCTGATATTAATATGGATGATGATTTGTCTAAATTGAACATTTCTGGTGTTGATTTTTCCAGTATTGATATGAAGGATATTGATTTGTCTAAAATTGATTTGTCTAAAATTGATTTGAAGGATATTGATTTGTCTAAAATTGATTTGTCTA
>ONIK01000082.1 GCA_900317865.1 uncultured Methanobrevibacter sp.
AATTTATTCACTTTTTTAATATTATTTTCAAAAATATTTATATACTAAAAAATATATAACAATTGTTATCAAAATTATGGGAAGATAATATATGTGCGAAATATTTTGTTTTAATTCAAATAATCCAAAAGAAGTAAACGAATGTTTGGAATGTTTTTATGGACATTCAGATGAACACCCTCACGGGTGGGGTCTTGCAAATATGCAAAAAGATGAATCAATGATAGATAAAGAGCCTGTAAAAGCATCATGTAGCCAACATTTAAAAAATATATTATCTAATCCAGTTGTTGGAAAAAACGTATTCGCCCATATAAGATTAGCTACTGTAGGTGAGATTATATCTCCAAATTGCCATCCATTTATCGAAGCCGATGACAATAACAGATCATGGATGCTGATTCACAACGGAACTATATTTGACTATCCCGAACTTGACAAATACAAGGAAAAGGAACATGGAGATACCGACTCTGAAAGAATACTTTTATACATCATTGATAAGATTAATGACTTTGAAGCTAAAAAAGGTTCAGTTTCAACAATTAAAGAGAGATTTTACATACTTGAAAAGATAATCAGAAATTTATCAAAAAACAACAAGCTTAATCTGATGATTTATGATGGGGACTTAACCTACATCCACTCCAACATGAAAGATTCACTTTACTATCTTAAAAACGATGAGGGATTTTTAGTTGCATCAACTCCGTTAACTGACGATAAAGAATGGAAACCTGTAGAACTGAACAAGCTATTCGGACTGATTGACGGAAATATCATCTTTGAAAGTGAAGAGCATGAAAACGAATTCATTCTAACGGAAGAAAATAAAAAAGCAATGGAAGACTTTTTAAAAAGCATAACGGGTGAAATTCATGATTAATGAAAAGCAGATTAAGGACAAATTATACGAGGAGTTTATTAGGCCAACACACAAAGAAAAGAATTATATTGGTGTTGAAATCGAAATTCCAATCATTAATCTTGACAAAAAGGCAGTCGACTTCAGTGTGGTCCATGAAGTTACAGACAAGTTCAAAAAGGAATTCGGCGATTTTGAAAATGACGGAATAGACTATGACGGGAACGTATATTCCCTTAAAAATAATAAAAACGATGACATAGTCTGTTACGACTGCTCCTACAATAACATTGAATTTGCAATGGGTCGTGAAAAGGATTTATTTTCCATCAATGACCGATTTAACGAGTATTATGCATTTACAAAAGAATGTTTTGAAGAGCATAACCATACATTAACCGGAATGGGAATTAATCCATACAGAAAATACAACAATCACATTCCAATCCCGTCAGAGAGATATCTGATGCTTTATCATCATTTGCAGTCAACAGACGACTATGAAAATATCCGGTTTCATGATTATCCAGAATACGGAATGTTTTCATCAGCATCACAGGTTCAGCTGGATGTTTCAAAGGAAAAGCTAGTCCAGACAATCAATGTGTTTTCAAAAATCGAACCTGTTAAAGCATTGCTCTTTTCAAATTCCGTTCTGATTGATGATGATAATTTTATCTGCTTCAGGGATGTTTTATGGGAGTATTCAACCCATGGTGTTAACCCACACAATATCGGAATGTATGATGTGGAGCTCAAAGACATTGATGACCTTCAGGCTTACCTGGAATCTTTAAACATGTACTGCGTTATGCGCGACGGATCATATATCAATTTCCCGTCAATCAATTTACTTGACTACTTTAACCAGGAAAGGATAACCGGAGAAAAATACTGCAATGGAAAATATAGAAAGGTCACTATAAAACCTGAACTTGATGACATCAATTACTTAAGACCGTTTAAATTTATTAATCTGACATTTAGAGGAACTGTTGAATTCAGAAGCGTATGCACACAGCCAATTAACGAATCAATGTCTGTTGCAGCATTTCATCTTGGACTTAAAGATAAACTTGACGAGCTGGATGAAATAATCACCAATGATACTTCACTTTATCATAAGGGTTATACAGCAGGAGAACTGAGAAAACTGTTAATCCAATCAAAAATCCCTCCTGTCATCGATAAAAATAAAGTGTGCAAGTTATCTAAAAGCATTGTCGATTTAGCATCAGCAGGACTCGAAGAAAGAGGATTAGGTGAAGAAATATTTTTGAATCCATTATATGAACGAATTAAAAAACAGACAAATCCTGCAAGAGAAATGATTAAGATATTGAACAATAAAAATAATATTGAAGAAGTTATCGAAAACTACGGCAACATTTAGGGGAAAATTATGAAACTGTCAACCATATCCAAAATACCTTCCAGTGAAATACTGGAAGGGTCATTCGGAATCGAATGGGAAAGCCTTAGAGCTAAAGGCGAAGGTGAACTGTCACTGACACCACACCCTGAAATTTTTGGAGACAAATTTACAAACCCATTAATCACAACAGACTTTTCAGAAAGTCAAATTGAAATAATAACCCCTACATTAAACACTATTGATGAAGCCTTTGACACATTTTCAATATTGGCAGATTTGGTTAACTCTTCACTTCCCGAAGATGAATATCTCTGGTTTCAGTCAATTCCATGTATTTTGCCATACTGGGATCAGATTCCAATAGCCCAATATCCCGAAGAGGGAAAATCTTCCCAGAAATACCGTGAAGATCTGGCCAAGAAATATGGTGTTAAAAAGCAGATGATTTCAGGAGTTCATTTTAACTTTTCATTTTCAGATAATTTTCTAAAAAAAATATATGAACTTGTAGACATCGATTTAACATTTAAAGAATTCAAAAATCAGATTTATTTAAGAATAACAAGAAATTATCTAAGACACTGCTGGTTAATAATCTATTTAACGGGCTGTTCAATAGGTTCCCATAAAACATTCTCCAACGATTGCATTCACCTGATGGATGCAAAGGACAATTACGGCAGCTATTATTCAACAAAAGGACCATCATTCAGAAATGCCTCATGCGGATACAAGAATCTAAAAGATTTATATCCTTCATATAACACTGTTGAAGAATTTACAAGAGATGTCCGCACTTTTATAGATAATGGGGATTTATCAGAAGCAAAAGAGCTATACACCCAAATTAGACTTAAACCGAAAGATCCGCAGGATTTGCTAAATTCACTTGAAAAAGATGGAATTGAATATATTGAAATTAGAACACTTGACATTAATCCGTTTTATCAGTGCGGCCTTGTCAGGCATGACATGAAGTTTCTTCATTTGTTTTTAATATATTCATTAATTAAAGATGAAAGTGATTATGCAGACTGGCAAAAAGAAGCTAAAATTAATGAAGAAAACACAGCAGAATTAGCATATACCAAGTCAATGCGACTGATTAGGGACGGTGAAGAGACTACCCTTAAGGAATGGGCATCAGAAATAATCAATGAAATGTATGGAATGTGTGAAGTATTGGGCTTTGATGAATTCAATACATTGAAATTAATGCATGACAGAGTATCCAATCCCAATTTGACATATGGAAAAAGAATATTGAAGCTGATAAAGGAAAATGGATATATCAACACACATATTGCATTATCCAAAAACAACAAACAAACCAGCATCAATAACATGAAAAATATTGATATGAAAAAATGTGAAAAGTACAAGAAATATTTCAACATAGCATTATCTGGAAAATAAGTGATAATATGGAACTTTTAAACGAAATAAATGTAATTCAATGGAAAAACGGGGAGTCAAAAGCGATTAAAGAACATACAGTAAACGATGAATACACTTATCTGTTTATCGATTATCTGCCTCCGCGCAAATTTTCAACTTATCCTGAGGACTTGGAAGATTTTGCAATAGGATACTGTCTTGGAGAAGGATTAATCAAAGATTACTCTGATATTGATTCAATTAAAATTGATGGAACCAATATTTTAATTACAACCCGATTAAATCATGACCCTGAAGAAGACCTGGAACAGGAAGGCATTGTTCAGGAGAGAAAAGGCAACTGCGAACATGCATGTGTTTGCAGACTGCTTGAATATCAGGGAGTTAACTCCGACAATGCCGGAGGAATAAGATCAGAATTAAAAACAATTGAGCCGAATAATTCAGATTTGAAAATCGATGCCACCCAAATAATTAAAGATATAAAGCATTTAACCGACGAAGCTAAAATCTGGCAAAAAACTGCAGGAGTTCATGTGGCTCAGCTCAAATATAAAGACAAAATTATCATAAGGGAAGATGTAAGCAGACACGTTGCAGTTGATAAAGTAATCGGAGCTGCTGCAAAAGAAGGATATGATTTCAGCCAATGTTATATTTCATACAGCGGAAGAATGCCTGCGGATATGCTGATTAAGGTAATCCGTGTTGGAATACCGATAATTATTTCAAATGCTGCGCCTGCATCATCAGGAATAGACGTTGCAGAAGCAGGAAACATTACAGTAATCGGTTTTGTAAGAGACAATAGATTTACCATCTATACCTCTCCAGAAAGAGTCAATTTAGAAAAATGAAAAACTATTAAAAAATAAGAAATTAAAGTTCATCCAGTGAAAATGAACTTAAATCCAGCAAATTAAATGTTAATATTTCAGGAGCAACGGTAACCTTTCCGACTCCAGTTATTATTTTGTATGCTTCAAATGCTTCAAGACAACCAATAAGATTTGGAGTAGGTCCTATAACAGGGGGAACACCCGAAGTCACATTTTTTAAAGCATCAATTGTTTCATCATCCAATTCTTTTGCGATTGATGGTAAATTAAACATTTCTTCATAAGTTTTATCGCTGTTCGGTAAAAATACAGAAATCTGACCCATCGTACCGTGAATTGCTCCATGAATATAAGGAATTCCTATTTCTTTTGCTTTTCTAGATACAATTACTCTCGTTAAAACATTATCCAGCGCATCGATTACAATATCAGAATCTTCAATAACTTTTTCAATATTAGTCTGGTCTATATGTTCATTGAATGTAGTGACTTTAACATAAGGATTAATCAGTCTTACCTTTTCGGCAGCAACATCACTTTTTACAAGTCCCAAATCAGCAATTGTTGCTAAAGTCTGCCTATTCAGATTTGATAAATCATAAGCATCTTTGTCAACCAGAACAAGTTCCCCAATACCCATTCTTGCAAGCATTTCAATAGTTTCACCACCAATACCTCCACAGCCGATAACTGTGATTTTTGCATCTTTAAATCTTTCCTGCTCACTTCTTGTAACTATACTCATTTGACGGGAAGCTATTTCCCAGTATCCATCACCAATATATCTTGTCGGCATCTTTTCACCTAAATATAACAATAGTTATTTTTTTCTACAAGTTACTATTAGTACCCTAAAATATTTAAATTTTTTTATAAATGTTACAATGGAAACCAATGCCCATAATTGTGAAAATTAATTTTAGTATTACTCACTTAAATATTAAGTAACAAACCACGTAAAAGAAAAAATATGAAAATAGATTATATGACTCAATATATCAAAATAATGGAATATACAAACTTATTCCAATATTTAAATAATTTTAAGTATTATTTCAAGTGTAAATATTAGGACAAATCAATCTCCACAATACTTATTTTTATTTTAATTTCAACGATTTTTATTGCATTTTTGTAAAAAATAATGAATATAAATAAAAATTGAACAGAATTTAAAAGAAAAAATTAATAATAAAAAAATACAAAAAGAAATAATAAATAATTACAATTATGTTTACATAAGTTTATTAGGGAGATTTTTAAATGAAATTTAAATTATTTTGTATAATAATAATATTGTTAACCTGCTGTTGTTTTTCTGCGGTTGCAGCGACCGAATTAAATGAAACACAAGGAGAAATCGGAATTAATGATTATTTAATAGAAAACGATACTTTAATCATGTCTTCAGATGACCAGCCAACAAACATTTCAAATTCACAAAACGTTCAATCAGACAGCACAATAACTAAAAACACCACATCAAATAAAAAGATTTATGGAATAGTGGATTTCGGATCAAATGGTATTAAATTGGACGTATATCAGTATAATACTAAAAATAACAAAATTAAATTATTAACTCACAGCGACGATATCTCGCCGATTAAAGGATATATCGAACATAATAACATGACTGAAAAAGGAATAAATAAAGTGATATCAATTTTTGAAGATTTTGATGAAATTTTAGAACTGGCTGATGTGGATGAAAAATATTATTATGCAACAGCCAGCTTAAGAAACATCCATAATGCTGATGAAGTAATCGGCACCATAAAAAATAAAACAGGAATTACAATTCACATCCTGAGTGGTGAACAAGAGGCAAATGTTAGCTTCAATGCGGTTAAAGAGGAATTTGATGTGAATACCGGGCTGTTCATAGATTTGGGAGGAGGCAGCTGCGAACTAATCACGTTTGAAAATAAAACACCTCTAATCAAGGATAGTCTGTTATTAGGATCATATTCAGCATATCTAAAATTCGTCAAATCCATGTATCCTGATGAAGATGAAATAAAAGAAATAGAAAACTGGACGCTGAACAAATTAAAAAACACCAACATAACTATCACGTCACCAATAAATGATTTATATATTAATGGAGGAAGCATATCAGACATTCGAAAATTATTGATTTATCTTAACTATATCCCTGAAAAAAGCAGAACGTTCAGCGTTGGAGAGCTGGATCACATACTTGAAGAACTTAATGACAACACAAAAGAAGATTATAACAAGGCCATGTGCGTTATTCCTGATGGAATCAATACAATTGTGCCTGGAACCATCATAATTAAAACAATTGCCAATTACTTTAATATCACTACCCTGCACGACTGTAAAAACAGGATAAGCAGAGGAGTATTAATGTCTCTTATAGAGGACAGCAAAATAACAATAACCACCAATGGACTGAAAAAATATTATTTAGGTCCGGAAAAACTTACAGTTAACGTTACTGACTCAAAAGACAAGCCAATTGCAAATCAGATAGTTTACTTTACCATAAACGGCATGACATACAACAGGACAACCGATGAAAACGGCAGCGCATCTTTAAACATTAATTTAAATTCAGGAAAATATAAGGCTGGAATTAGTGTAAATTACACCAGCATTGATGCAAAAGTTAATATTCTTCCAACTGTAAACGGCAG
>ONIK01000055.1 GCA_900317865.1 uncultured Methanobrevibacter sp.
ACTATGGATTGTTTTCATTTCTGTCGATAAGGATTTTTGATAGTCTTCAGCTATATTTGCTATTTTTAAAGCTTTTTCAACACCAATCTCTTCACTGCAGCCCAATGGTGTTGATCCCATATTTTCGCTCAACTGACCTTTTACATATCCGAAAAATCCTCTGTCCGCTTCAATTCCATCAATAGCTATTGGAAGACCAGTAAAATATTTTCCGTTTTTCATGTATGTTGCGTCAGTATCTATAATCATTACACAGACTTCCTTTCCAATTTCAGATTTGATTTCACATGCAACCTTTTCCGGGTCTTTGGGAAGCAGTGAAACGCACGTTCCCGGAGCATTGCTCAGGTCAATTCCAGCTTCTGAAGCCGGTTTTAATGCATGTTTTAATCCGTATAGCTGCAGAACAACTTCCTTGTGGGCTTTGGTTTCTTCAGGTAATCTTCTTAAGTTTTTAATGGTTCTTTTTTTAATTTTCAATAATGGTCCAAAGATGTATCCCCATAAATATTTGCTCCAGACGGTAGTCAGGAATTTTGCGTGAAACAGAAATTGGTGTTTCTGCTATTACCAGATAATCTCCATCTTCCATTAATTCACGAGCAGGAGTTATAATTGAATTTAAATTTTCATTTGGTTTAATGTAACCTGTTTCTATTGGAATTACCATATAATCTCCATTGATTACATGTTTTATATTTTCGCCAATCATGTTATCTTAAATAATATATAAGAATAAATAATATTTAAAGGTGAATTAATATGAAAATAACATACTTTGAAAAAGAAGGTGAAGACTACACAGATGAATTAGTCAAAGCCGTAAAAGAAAGGTTAGACGAATCTGATGAAATAGATAATATTGTTATAGCTTCTGCAACCGGTAAATCAGCATTGAAATTATATGATGCGATAAACGGCGATGCAGAAATTATTAATGTAACCCACCATTCCGGTTTTAAGGAAGAAAATGAATTGGACATAAGTGACGAAATGCTGGATGAATTGGAAGGGAAAGGTATCGTAACTTTCGTCGGATGTCATGCTTTTAGTGGTGCAAATCGTGGTGTAACAAATAAATATGGTGGATTCGCTCCGTTGGATATTGTTTCAGATACGTTACGTATGATTTCTCATGGTGTAAAGGTTGCATGTGAAATATCAATAATGGCTGCTGATGCTGGTTTAATTCCTGTCGGCGATAAAATTATAGCTATTGGTGGTAGAGGTTCCGGTGTGGATACTGCAGTTATTTTAACACCGGTCAATGCTAAAGATTTATTCAACTTAAAAATTCATGAAATAATTGCAATGCCGAAGGAATAAGTTACTTAACTACTGATTTAACCAGTGATTTTTTAATTTTATTTCCAATATAGTTGCATTTAAATATTAGTTTAAACAGAAATATTTAACAATTATTTTTAAGTAGAGTATGTGGGGTTAATTCGTGAAATTTATAGATGATGCAATCAAAGAATCTGAAGAAAGAATGGAAAAAGTAGATTCCAAAAAAACTATTACGTCCGATATTGACGAAGATCTCATCGGATTTATCAAAAAAACTAATATTTTCGTTGTTGGTGCAGGTGGTGCTGGAAACAACACTATTTCAAGATTAAATGAGATTGGTATTGAAGGTGCTGAAACAATTACTGTCAATACTGATGCACAGGATTTATATTATAGTAAATCTGACAAAAAAATTCTCTTAGGTAGAAAAACTTCCGGCGGATTAGGTGCAGGAGGAGACCCTAGTATTGGTGAAGAATGTGCTGAAGAAACTGAAGATGAAATAAGGGAATCCCTTGAAGGCGCAGATATGGTATTTGTTACTTGCGGTCTCGGTGGAGGAACCGGTACAGGTTCAGCTCCAATTGTCGCTAAAATCTCTAAAAAATTGGGTGCTTTAACAGTAGCTGTTGTTACCATGCCGTTTTCAGCTGAAGGTATTAGGAGAAGAAACAATGCTGACGAAGGTTTAGAAAAACTTCAGGAAGCAGCTGATACTGTAATCATTATTCCTAATGATAAATTATTAGAAGTTGCTCCAAATCTTCCATTGACTAAAGCATTTTTAGTTTCCGATGAAATTTTGGGAAGAGCTGTTAAAGGAATTACTGAATTAATTACTAAACCTGGTATTGTAAGTTTGGACTTTGCTGATATTAAGAGTATCATGGAAGGTTCAGGTATGGCAATGATTGGTATGGGTGAATCTGACTCTGGAGACAGAGCATTAGAATCTGTACATGAAGCATTAAGCAGTCCTTTACTTGATATTGATATTTCCAATGCTACTGGTGCTTTAATTAACATTTCCAGTGGTGAAGATTTAACATTACATGAATCTGAAAAAATCGTGCAGGTTGTTGCTGATAAATTGGATCCTGAAGCTAATATTATTTGGGGTGCTCAACTTGACTCTTCATTACAAAGTACTGTTAGAACAACCATTGTTGTTTCAGGTATTAAAACCGATGGTGAAGAGCAAAATATCGATTTTGAAGAAGATAATGATGAATCTGCTGGCGATGCTCAATCCACTAGCGATCAATTAGATGACTTTATTGATGGAATTTTCTAAATCCATCTCTAAATTTTTATATTTTTTTCGGTTTTATAGAAAACTTTATTAATGAAGTAAATTATAGATTAATATATTATTATTTTGTTATAATTTACTAAATTTTTTATTTTGGGTATTTAAATGAATGTACAAGAACGTTTTGATAAATTTATTAAAGACAGTAAAAGAGTATTAAAAGTAGCAAGGAAACCAGATGCTGATGAATACTTTGAATTTGCTAAAATTACTGCAATTGGTATTTTAATCATTGGTTTGGTTGGTTTTGTTATAGTTTTAATTGGTCAATTAATTGGTTTATAAAACCTTTCTTTATTTTTTTTAAAATTGATCCAAAATTTAATTATGATAAAATTTTAATTTTTATTTTCAAAACTTCGTTTTTTTGAAAACTTTATATACTATTATTTATAGATATATTCATATTATAGAAATCTATTTTGCAAGATTTTTTTATCTTGTTACATTGTTTTTATAATAACTTTTAACTTAATATATGATTTTATTAACAATAAGAATATTGAAATAGGTGAATTTTTCATGGAAGATACTAATAGTTCCATATATGCTCTTAAAACCTCTGTAGGTCAGGAAAGAAATGTAGCTAGACTTTTAGCACGTAAAGCTAAAATGCCTGGTGTTGGCATTTTATCAATTCTTGTACCTGAATCTTTGAAAGGGTATATCTTAGTTGAATCTGAAACAAAAATAGATTTAAGAAATCCTAACTTAAAAGTACAACACTTAAGAGGTGTTGTTGAAGGAAAAGGCGGTATTACCTTTGAAGAAGCAAAAAGATTCTTAAAACCAGAACCTATCATTTCCTCAATTCAAAAAGGAAGTATTGTTGAACTTATTTCTGGTCCGTTTAAAGGTGAAAGAGCTAAAGTGGTTCGTATTGATGAATCACGTGAAGAAGTTGTTCTTGAGTTAATAGAAGCAGCAGTTCCGATTCCGGTTACTGTTAAAGCTGATCAAATAAGAATAATTCAAAAGGAGGCTGACTGATGGCTAAAGATACAGTCGAAGTTCTTATCGAAGGTGGAAGCGCTACTCCTGAATAATAAAACTGCTGACTTTGCAGGAATGAAAGTACCTGTTAAAGTTATCATTGATAGAGATACTAGAGATTTCGAAATTGAAATCGGTACTCCGCCAACTACAGCGTTAATCATGCAAGAATTAGGCATCGAAAAAGCTTCTCACGAACCAGGTTTAGACATTGTCAATGACTTACCTATAGAAACTGCTTTAAAAATCGCAAGAATGAAATATGATTCATTACTTTCCAACGATTACAAAGCAGCTACAAAAGAAGTTATGGGAACCTGTGTAAGTATGGGATTATCTGTCGATGGTAAAGACCCAAGAGAAGCACAAAAAGATGTAGATGCTGGAAAATATGATGATATCTTAGTTGAATAGATATCAGTTAATAAAATTTAAGTTAATATTTAACAGTGTATATGATGTTATGATTTACGGATTATAATTGATATACTGTTTTTTAATTCATGCAATCGTGGAGAATTTTTTCTTACAATCGATTCTCATGAAACCAAAAATAAACCACTGAACAGAAAATGTTCATGGGGGACGAATATGACACAAGATATAGTTAATGCGGTGAAGGAGGCTAAAGAACAATCTAAGCCGAGAAACTTCACTGAGTCCGTTGATATTATTATTAATATCCGTGACTTAGATGTCAAAAGGCCAGAAAATAGGTTTAATGAGGAAGTTACTCTTCCTAAAGGCCGTGGCAAAGAGGTAAAAATCGGAGTCATAGCTGATGGGGAACTCATTGTTCAAGCTAAAGATGCAGGCCTCGATCTTGTAATCAATAAAACAGATTTAGAAGAGTTAGGAAAAGACAGAAAAGCTGCTAAAAAAGTTGCAAACTCTGTTGATTTCTTTATAGCTCAAGCTGATATGATGCCACTCGTTGGTAGGTTCTTAGGTCCAATTCTTGGTCCTCGTAACAAAATGCCAAAACCAGTGCCAGCAAGTATCAAACTAGCTCCTCTTTTAGATAGATTACAAAGTACTGTCAAAGTTGGTGTAAAACAACAACCACTTATTCAAATTGTTGTTGGAAGCCAGGACATGTCCGAGGAAGATATAGCTGAAAATGTGGAAACTGTTCTTACAGTCCTAGACCGCAATTTAGAAAAAGGAAGAAGTCAAATAAAATCCATGTTTATTAAAACAACTATGGGTCCAACTGTGAGGGTGATCTAATGGCTCATGTTGCTGAATGGAAAAAAGAAGAAGTTATAGAGCTCAAAGGTCTCATAGACAAATATGATGTTGTTGGTATTGTAGATTTATTAAACATTCCAGCAAAACAGCTCCAAGAAATGAGAAGAAATCTCAAAGGTAAAGCTGTTATTAGAATGTCTAAGAAAAACCTTATTGATTTAGCTCTCGAAGATTGTAATGCTAGTAAAAACAACATTGTTGATTTATCTGGGCATATGGATGGTCAAGTTGCAATTATCGCAACTGAAATGAATCCTTTCAAATTGTACAAAATATTGGAAGATAGTAAAACTTCAGCTCCTGCTAAACCAGGATCTATTGCTAATGATGATATTGTTGTACCTGAAGGAGATACTGGTTTTGAACCAGGTCCATTTTTAGGTGAATTACAACAGGTTGGAATTCCTGCAAAAATCGATAAAGGTAAAATTGTTGTACAAAAAGATACTGTTGTTGTTGAAGCAGGTGAAGAAGTATCTAAAAATGTAGCAGCTACCTTAGCTAGATTGGATATTAATCCAATGGAAGTAGGAATTGATTTAAAAGCAGTATACGAAGATGAAGCAGTTTATACTTCTGATGTACTCGCAATCGACGAAGAACAAACATTAGCAGATGTTCAAAGCGCATTCGCTCAAGCATTTAATTTATCTGTTAATGCAGCTATACCTACTGATAAAACTATTTCCACAATTATTACTCTTGCTTACACTAAAGCAGTCAATGTTGGTGTAGAAGCAGCAATATTAACTTCTGAAACTTCAGGACCAATTATCGGACTTGCACAAGCTAAAATGTTAGCTATTGCATCAGCTGTTGCTGATAAACCAGGTGCAATTGACGATGAATTAGCTGATAAACTTTCAAATGTTGCTGTAGCAGCAGCTCCAGCTGAGGAAGAAGTTGAAGAAGAGGAAGTAGAAGAAGAGGAAGAAGAGGAAGAAGCTTCAGAAGAAACAGCAGCAGCTGGTTTAGGAGCTCTCTTTGGATAAAATTAAATTTAAAATTTTTTAATTTGTATAAACATATTATTTAAACAAACTAATGGTGATAACATGGAATATATATATGCGGCAATGATTTTGCACAGTGCAGAAAAGGATATTAACGAAGAAAATGTTAAAAGTATTATTGAAGCAGCAGGAATCGAAGCTGATGATGCTAGAATCAAAGCTTTAATCGCAGCTTTAGAAGATGTTGACATTGACGAAGCTATGGAAACTACTGCTATGGCAGCAGCAGCTCCAGCAGCAGCAGCTCCAGCAGCAGCTGAAGCAGCTGAAGAGGAAGAAGAAGAGGAAGAAGAGGAAGAAGAAGCATCTGAAGAAGAAGCAGCAGCTGGATTAGGTGCTTTATTCGGATAGATTTTTTACAAATCTATCACCTTATTTTCTTTTTTTTAACTTACCAATCACTCACCGAAGTAATTATTCATCACAATTTTTTAAGATCTGATTTTTTAGTATTTTCAAATTATATTTTCTTTTTTTGTTAATTAAATGGATTTAATCATGCTTTTTTTAAATTTAGGGATATTTGATGATTAACATTATTTAAGCAATACCCTATCAACTTTTGTGATGTAATTGTAGAAAATGATTATTATGGGCTATTATTTTGAAAGTTATTTAAAATATAAAAAACATATATTTTTCTAATAAATCTTTTAAAATGATTACTATGGTAGAAATTTTTGATGAACTTGGTTATAAAAAACAAACTTGTAAAACTTGTGGACAGGAGTTTTACTCTCAGGTAGATAGAGACACCTGTGGGGATGCTCCATGTGATGAGTATGAATTTATTGCAAATCCCGCTACTGATAAACCATACAATTTATATGAAATCCAGAAAGTTTTTAGAGAATTTTTAGAAAGTGAAGGACATACACATGTCCATAGATATCCTGTTCTTGCTAAAAGATGGAGGGATGATGTATTCCTTGTTGGAGCATCTATTTTCTGTTTCCAGCCTTGGATAACTTCAGGTCTTGTTAAGCCTCCTGCAAATCCTATTGAAATGGCCCAACCATCTATTAGACTTAATGATGTTGATAATGTAGGAAGAACAGGTAGGCACATGACCTGTTTTACAATGGGAACACACACCGTAATTAACAAGGAAGATGATTTCATTTATTGGGAAGATGAAACCATCAGACTTTGTCATGAGTTCTTTGCATATATTGGAATTAATACTGAAGAGATTACTTTCATCAAATCCTGGTGGAGCGGCGGAGGTAATGAAGGGCCTTGTTATGAAGTCTGTTGCAGGGGTGTTGAACTTGCAACATTGGTATTCATCCAATATGAAACTTTAGAAGACGGATCCAAGAAAGAAATTCCGATTAAAGTAGTGGATACAGGTTATGGATTGGAACGTATCGCATGGATTTCACAAGGTACTCCAACTGCATATGATGCTTGTTTTGCACCTGTTGTCGACAAATTAAAAGAATTGACTGGTGTTGAAATTAATGAAGATATCCAGGGAAGAAATGCACAAATTGCAGGTATGATGGATATTGAGGATATTGGAGATTTAAAAGAACTCAGACAACAAGTGGCTGAAAGCTTGAATCTCACATTAGAGGAATATTTAAATGCTGCCGAACCTATGGAAGCGATTTATATTATTGCAGACCACACCAGATGTTTGGCGTTCATGCTGGCTGACGGTATCATTCCATCCAATGTTAAAGAGGGTTACCTGGCCAGACTTGTTTTAAGAAGAACAATAAGATTCATGAAAGAACTGAACATGAAGGAATCCCTGGCGGATGTAATGGCAATACAACTGGACTTCCTGTCCAAATTTTATCCTGAAATCCGTGACTCTGAAGAACATATCATGAATATCATTACTTTGGAAGAGGAAAGATATGCTTCTACTGTTAAAAAAGGAAGAAGCATTGTTAAAAGATCAATTAAAAGACTTAAAAAAGAAGGCAAATCTGAAATGCCTCTTGACATGTTAATAGACCTGTATGATGCTCATGGAATTCCTCCGGAAACTGTAGTTGAAATGGCCGGTGATGACTTTACTGTTAATGTTCCGGATAACTTCTTCACACAGGTTGCAGGGGCTCACGAAAAAGATATTACTAACAAAAAAGATTCATTTAAAGTAGATTATCCTGAAACTGATTTATTGTTCTATAAAGA
This sequence comes from uncultured Methanobrevibacter sp., assembly GCA_900317865.1. GTDB lineage: Archaea > Methanobacteriota > Methanobacteria > Methanobacteriales > Methanobacteriaceae > Methanocatella. The sequence continues at coordinate 8,014 of ONIK01000055.1, forward strand.
TTTCTACCAACAAGAATTTGAAGCGGAAGTTTTAGGTTTGGTTGAAAAAGATGGAGACAAATGTTTAATCTTTGATAAAACTACATTTTATCCTGAAGGAGGAGGTCAACCTTCAGACATTGGTGAAGTTTCCATTGACGGAAAATCATTTAAAATACATTATGCTGAAAAAGTTGATAATGTGGTCTTGCATCATGTAAGTGGAGATATATCAAATGATGTGGTTGGTAAAACTGTAAATGGTAAGATTGACTGGGATAGAAGAATTACTCTTGCACGCCACCATACAGGAACTCACCTTGTCATTGCTGCTGCAAGAAAAGTTTTAGGCCAGCACATTTGGCAGGCAGGATCTCAAAATGCTCTTACCCGTGCACGTATTGACTTATCCCACTATAAGCGTATTACACAGGAAGAACTGAATGAAATTGAAAAATTAGCCAATGAATATGTTATGGAAAACATTGATTTGGACATCCAGTTCCACACAAGGGATGAAGCACAGGAATTATATGGATTTGTCCTTTACCAGGGAGGTATTGTTCCGGGTAAAATGATTCGTGTCGTTAAGATTCCTGGAGTTGATGTTCAGGCCTGTGCAGGTACTCATGTATTGAGAACAGGTGTAGTCGGACCAATCAAAATCAATAAGACTGAAAGGGTTCAGGATGGTGTTGAAAGGATTGATTTCTCAGCAGGTTTGGCTGCAATTGATTCTATGCAGCATGATGATGCGTTGCTGCGTGAAAGTTCAGCTATCTTCAAAGTTGAAAACGAACAATTGCCTAAAACATGTGACAGATTCTTCTCTGAATGGAAAGCTCAGAAAAATGAAATTGATAAGTTAAAATCAGAAATAGCTTCACTTAAAATGAACTCTTTGGCTGATGACTATGATGAAATCAATGGCTTGAAAGTTGTCAATCAGTTAATCGACGGTGATTTTAAGGAACTTCAAAAAATGGCAACTGACTTTACGGATAACGGTAAGGCAGATGTTGTAATATTAGGTAATAATGATGGTAAAATCGTCGGTGCAGCTTCACAAAATGCTATTGATAATGGAATTAAAATTAATGATGTTATTAAAACTGCAGCTGGAGTTTTAGGTGGTGGCGGTGGTGGCCGTCTTACTTTAGCACAGGGTGCAGGTAAAAACACCGATAAAATGGATGAAGCTATTCAAACAGCTGTTGAATTAATTAAACAATAAGAGAAATTTCTTTCTCTTATCTATTTTTTATATTTTTTAATAAATATTATTGTAATAATTGCCGTTGCAATAACAGAAATTACATTAGCAATCATTGATGGTAATCTCAAACCTTCTGGAGCTTGCAGTATATATCCGAATGTAATCAGAATACATATTATCGCAGGAATTAATGTAATAATATAATTTTTTCCTTTTTTAATCAGATATGCCGTTGCTGAAAGTAGTACTGCACTGCCTATTATTAATTGTGCCCAGGCAAAATATCTCCAAACTAGGGTAAAATCAACAAGAGTCAATCCAAATCCTATTACAAATAACGGTAATGCAATTTTTAATCTTGAAAGTAATTTTTGCTGATTTATATTTAGTTCATCCGCTATTGTAATTCTTGAACTTCTAAGTGAGGTATCTCCTGTAGTAATCGGACAAACAACAATGCCTATAATCGTTATTGCCAGGCCAATTGGTCCAAGTAATTTTGTTGCCATTTCATTCACTGCAACTGTTGGGGTTGCCGCATAAATTGCTGCAAGTTGTGGCTGGCCATGGAAAAATGCCAATGCAATAGCCGCCCAGCAAAGAGCAACTATACCTTCTAAAACCATAGCTCCAAAAAATACGGGCCTTGCATCTTTTTCACTTTCAATGCATCTGGCAACAATTGGTGATTGTGATGCGTGAAAGCCGGAAATAGCACCACATGCAATGGTGACAAATAAAAATGGAAATATTGGCTTATCAGTCAAGTATAGTCCCTGTGTAGTAAATTCAGGGATGTGGTATGCAGGATTTAATAATAATCCTCCTGTCATTAATATTACCATAATCAGGAATAGTAATCCGAAAATTGGATAAAGCTTTCCAATAATCTTATCTACTGGAAGTAAAGTAGCAATTATGAAGTATATGAATATCAGTATAGTCCAGATCAATGTTGGTGTGTTTGTTAAATTACCAAGCAATACTGCTGATCCTGTTGAAAAAGTGGCCGCAACAAGAATACCTGTTATGACAGTAACAAATGCGATAAATCTTTGAACTTTTGTTCCCATATACTTTGAAATAATGCCGGGCATTGTCAATCCGTCATTTCTCAAGGACATAAACCCTGAGAAGAAATCATGCACAGCCCCTATAAAAATTGTGCCTATTGTAATCCATAAAAAAGCTGCCGGACCAAATATAGCACCTTGTATAACTCCAAATATAGGGCCTAAACCTGCAATATTTAAGAAATGAACTAGAAATGCCTTGAATGTGGACATTGGGGAATAGTCAACACCATCTTCTAGTCTATGGACTGGTGTCGGATTACTTTCATCAACACCTGCTATTTTTTCAATGGCTTTACCATAAATAAAATATGAGGCGATTAATGCTACAAAACAGATTAGGAAACTATACATAATATTATTTTATTTTTAGAAATAATATAAATATTTAGTGTTATAAAAGAATTATATGTCATTTAATTCTTAAATGGTATAAAATAGTAATATGTGAAATGTGATATCATGGAAGGTTATGAAAATCAAAAATTCTGTCAGTCTTGTGCAATGCCGTTGGCAAGCGATGAATTATATGGAACAAATGCAGATGGGAGTAAAAACGAAGATTATTGTATATATTGTTTTAAAGAGGGCGAATTCACTTCAGACATGTCTATGGAAGAAATGATGAATTTCTGTATAGAAAAAATGGTTGAGGTTCATCCGGAAATTGATCGGGAAGAGGCTTCTAAAATGATGGGTGAAGTTTTTCCTAAGTTAAAAAGATGGGCTGATGATTAGTCATTTCATCTTCTTTTTTTTTCAAAAATATTTATTAATATTAAAAATTAAAATATATTTGCTGTTATATTTTAGTAGTATTTAGACTATGTTTAAATATTGAAGGGATTACTATTATCTTCAGCGATTTGATTAATTAAGTGAGATGTTTAAATGAAATATGATTTAATCGTAGCAAGATATGGTGAAGTTGGTTTAAAAAGCACAAAAGTACGTTCTCGTTTTGAAAGAAAATTAGTTAAAAACATTAAGGCCGCCATAGACTGTGACGTTGATAGAAATCAAGGAAGAATCTATATTTTCCCGCAAAACTTTGATGATGCAGTAGAAAATTTAAACAGGGTTTTCGGTATTGTATCTTATTCTCCTGCCATTTCAACATACAGTAACTTTGAAGACATTGATAAAACATTGGGTGAATATGTTGAGAATTTAGCTAGTGAAAATATGATTGATGAGGAAACTAAATTTGCAATTAAATGCAGACGTGTTGGCAATCATGATTTTACATCACAGGAAATGGCTGCATTTTGTGGTGGGGTTGTAAGGAAAAAAGTTTTAGCACCTGTGGACTTGACAAATCCTGAGTTAACGATATTTGTTGAAGTGCGCGGCGATGATACATTCATTTATCATGAAAAGATTCAGGGGCCTGGAGGATTGCCTTTGGGAACACAGGGAAAAGTTGTCTGTCTGGTATCCAGTGGAATTGACTCTCCTGTTGCCGCTTATTTAATGATGAAAAGAGGTTGTGAAGTAATAGCCCTATACTGTGATAATGACCCATTTACATCCCAATTGGCATTGGAAAATTACAATAAACTGGTCGATCAACTTCAAAATTATGCTGCAGGTGTACCTATTAAAAAACGTATTGTAAAATATGGAGATTATCTCCAAAAAGCCAAAGAGGATGCGCCTGAAAAAATGACCTGTGTATTATGTAAATCTGGAATGTATAAAATAGCTGAAAAGTTGGCTAATAAAATGGGTGCGCTGGCTATTGTTGATGGAAGCAGTGTTGGTCAGGTGGCATCACAGACTTTAAATAATATTCTAGCAACTAGATATGGTGTTGACATGCCTATTTTATCTCCGTTAATTGGTTTGGATAAAGCTGAAATCACAAAAATTGCAGAAGAAATTGGAACATTTGAAATATCCAAAATCGATGATGGGGGATGCAGTGCAGTTCCAAGATATCCTGAAACAAAAGGGGATTTGGATAGGTTTAAGGATGCTTGTGAAGCTATGAATCAGGATGAAGCCATAATAGAGGCTTTCAAAACTATTCAATCATATTAATATTAATAATTTTAATGGGTGTTTAAATGTGTGCTTTTAAATCAATTGAAGAAGCAAGAGAATTTTTTAAAAATGATAAATTCGCAACAAATACTGGAGTTCGTATTGATGAATTAAATAATGATTCCTGCCAATGCAGTTTGGAAATTAATGATGGGCATAAAAATGGTCTGGGCGGTGTTATGGGTGGTGTAATGTTTACATTAGCTGATTTTTCTTTCGCAGTTTTATCAAATCACCTCCACTTTCCGACTGTTGCTCAGCAAGTAAGCGTTAATTATTTAAGTGCTCCAAAAGGAGAAAAATTGATTGCAAGAGCAATATGCAAGAAAAACGGCAGAAGTTCTTCAATAATAAATGTTGATGTTGTTGATGATACCGGTAGGGATATTGTTCAATTTATTGGAACCGGATTTAAGTTATGAATTCAATGCTTAAATCATAATAATTATATACTTTGCAATTCAAAAATATTATCGTATACTAAATTAATTTTTTAAGTTTACAAATAAACTTAATATTTATTGAGGTATTAAAATGAAAACTACTGTTAGTGTAATTAAAGCTGATATTGGAAGTGTTTCTGGTCACTGTGTTGCACACCCAGAATTAATGGATATCTGTGACGAAGTTTTAAATGAAGCTTTAGAAACTGGTATCTTAAAAGACTATTATGTTTCCCGTTGTGGAGATGACATCGATTTAATCATGACTCACGACAAAGGGGAAGAAAATGAAGAAGTACACAAAACTGCATATGATGCATTCATGAAAGCTACTGCAAGAGCACGTGAATTAAAATTATATGGTGCAGGTCAAGATTTATTATCCGATACCTTCTCAGGAAACATTAAAGGTATGGGTCCGGGTGTTGCAGAAATGGAATTTGAAGAAAGACCATCTGACCCTGTTTTAGTATTCTGTTGTGACAAAACCGAACCTGGTGCATTTAACTTACCAATCTTTAGAATGTTTGCAGATCCATTTAACACTGCAGGTCTTGTTATTGACCCAAGTTTACATGATGGATTCAAATTTGAAGTATTCGATGTAATCGAACACAAAAAAGTTATTTTAGATTGTCCTGAAGAAATGTATGATTTACTCGCATTAATTGGTTCAACTGGAAGATATGTTATTAAAAGAGTATGGAAGAAAAACGGTGAAATCGCAGCTGCAATAAGTACTGAAAGATTAAACTTAATGGCTGGCGAATATGTTGGTAAAGATGACCCAGTAGCAGTTGTAAGAGCACAATCCGGATTCCCTGCAAACGGTGAATGTGTAGATCCATTTGCATTCCCACACATGGTTAGTGGATGGATGAGAGGATCCCACAATGGTCCAATGATGCCTGTTTCAGAAGCAGAAGCAAACCCAATTAGATTTGACGGACCACCTAGAGTTGTTGGTTTAGGTTTCCAAGTAGCTAATGGTGAATTAGTAGGTCCTGTAGACTTATTTGATGACCCTGCATTTGATCCTACCCGTGAACAAGCTGCTAAAATCGCAACTTACATCAGAAGACACGGTCCATTCGAACCTCACAGATTACCTGCTGAAGAAATGGAATACACTTCACTTCCTGGTGTAATGACCAAACTCGAAAAAAGATTTGAAGATATGGATTAAATTCAAGAGATTTTTTATCTCTTCTTTTTTTTACTTTTTGAGGAAGGGACGCAAAATTTTTTAGTTGATTTTTGTTTTTAGAAAATTTTGTTTGTTTTTTATTTTTTTTAGTTGTTTTTTCTATTTATTTCATTGTATATTCTTTTTAGGTTGTGTCCTATTGCGTATAATTTGAATTCTGTGTTTACTTGTTTTAGTCCGGTTGTGG
>ONIK01000074.1 GCA_900317865.1 uncultured Methanobrevibacter sp.
TTCGTGAGTGTGTTTTGCTTCAAGAGGAGGCATAGCTGCTTCTACAACAGTACCGTAACCTAATCTTGAGTATCTGTAACCGGTTGCAGGACAACTTGGGATAGAGAAACCAGATTCTGATCTTAATACTTTTGTTTTTTGAGTAACACCTCTTCTGGAATCTTCAGGTCTGTATAATCTTCCAACTACTAATTTTGGACCTGCAACGTGAGCGTGAGGGTCAACACCTGCTGGCATGACTATTTTATCGGTAACGTCTAAGACTTTTGCATCGGAAGAAACATCGTCAACGATAATGCCGTCTTTAAACATGACATCTTTTTTCTCCCCGTTAATTTCATTAGCTGGGTCGTAGACAATACCATTTTTAAGAATATATTCCATTATATCACCTTTAGAGTGCGTTTGGATTTGGCACATATTTTGGAGCTACGTTTGGCTCTTCTCTGAGTTTCATTACTCTTTCTTTCAATTCACGGACAATCCATTCGTCATCAAATGAACCTGGTAATACAACATCAGCGAGTTCAGTTGATGGACCCCAGTGAATATCGATTTGAATAACAGGAATGTTAGCTAAGTGTTGGTTTGCTCCGTTAGGGAAGTGAGCACCAGGGTCAGCTGCAATAACCATGAAACAATCAGGTTCTTTTCTGGTTAATAAATCGATAGTATTGGTTTCTCCTAACATATATCTTGGGTAACCTCTACAGTAGTCAACACCGAAAGCGAATCCACATTCAAATGCCATGAAAATGTTGAAACCGTTTACGTTAAAGTGTCCTCTCATTGGAGTAAGACCCCATTTGGAGAATCTGTTTAAGTCTTGAACCATTTTAATAGCAATATCAATGTTTCTTTGTTTGGATAAAGTGTGGGTTAAACCAAGACCGAAGAATAAAACACCGAATTCAGCATTTTTCATTTCTTCAGCTAATTCGTAAATATCTTCTTTAGGAATTCCAGAAATTACATCTTGGTATAATTCTTTTCCTCTTAATACAGCTCTGATAGCGTTATAGAAACCGTAGTCCCCATTTTGTTCAAATCCAATCCATTTATCAGAACATTTTGCAGTGTCTGAGAATTTTGGATCCATGGTAATAACAGTTCTGTCAAATCTTCCTCTTTGTCTGAAGTATCCACGACAGAATACAGCATATCTTGCCATGTGTCTTGGGTGAGAGTTCATTGCGTTACTTCCAGAGTATGCGATAACGTCAGCTCTGTTTTGTACTTCACCTAAAGTTTGGATAGGGTAACCTGCGTTTTGTACAGCTTGTAATGAAGGACCGTGACAAATGGTTGCTTGGTTATCTAATACTGCACCAATATATTCACCTAAAGCTACTCCTTCTTTCATACATTCAGTAGAAGTTTCAGACCAACCGTAAAATACTGGTCTAACTGAGTTTGCGATGTATTCAGCAGCTTTATCTAAAGCAGTATCCCAATCTACTTCCATGAGTTCTCCATTTTCATCCCTAATCATTGGAACAATTAATCTTTGATCCATATCTTCCATGATTTTACTTGCACCAAGTCTGCATGCGTGTCTTACAGCAACTACATGACCATTTTTAACTAAGTAGTCTAAATCGTCACAGTTACAACCACAAAATGCACAGGTACAGTTTTCTACAATGTAATCGTAATCAGTTACAGGTGGTTCATAAGTCATGATCAATCAACTCCTCCCATTTACGTCCTTTGTAAACTGGTAATTCACCTAATGAATCCATGTTTTCAACAGTGTCATCATCAGTTTCATCAACATATTTTTTGTATACCCATCTCATTAAATCTGCCATGAGTAATACTTTTCTGTCTGTTTTTTCAACAGTGCATCTAATACCTTTGTAAGTAGGGTCAGAACAGCAGTAAGTATCGTGACTTACAATAGTGTTAGCCCAAGGTCCTTTACAAATAAATACAGTACCTTCGTGAGGTGCGTCTCTTGATACTGCACAGTTTACTACAACTTCACCAAAATCAGTTTTTACTAAAACAGTATCCCAATTATTTACACCTAATTTAGCCATGTCCCTAGGGTCCATGTAACAAGTTCCAGAAGCGTTTTTATATTCTTCTTTTAAAGTGGATCCTCTTTTCTTACATGCACCTTGGTAGATGTCTGAACCGGTATTTAACATACATTTAAGAACATCAGTAGTTCCTTCCCCTGTAATTTTTACATCAGGTACAACAGGTTTTTCTAAATAAGTATTAGCATAATGCATATTATTTCCCCCTTATTCTAACCATATAGCGTTTACTGGGCAAAACATTTGACAAGTTCCACATAATTCACATTTATCTGGACTGAAAAGTTTAATAAACCCATTTTCTACCATGATAACTACTTCTTCAGTTTTTGCACCACTACCACCAGCATTTTCTGGACTGATAGCTGCATTAACAGGACAAGCAATTACACAAATTCCGCATCCTAAACAATTATCTTGATTTACTTTAAGTTCCATCAAATCACCTAGTCTTTAATTGCATTTAAAGCATCTGTCCAAGTTGCTGAATTTGTTGGAGTGTGATCAACATCAGTTCTTTTTACAGTAATTGCACCGTTAGGACATGCTTTAGCACATGCTTTACATTTAATACAGTAATCAGGTTGTGCAACAATGTAATCTAATCTTGAACCTGGACCAGTTGAAACTGGGAATGCTAATGCATTACATTTACAAATATCTACACAAGCACCACATGCTTGACATTTATCTTGGTCATCAGTTGGGCAGACTCCTTCACACCATCCACAGTAAACACAGAGTTCACTATCAATGACGGAGTTACCTTTAACAGCAGCTTTTGAAGGGTCAATATCATATTCACCGTAGGAACAAAGTCTACATAATGCTTTAATAGCGTTAGTAGGACATGCTTTTTTACATACTAAACAGTAAACACATTTGGAAGTATCAACTTCGATAGATTCTTTACCAGTTTCTTTGTCAACAACGATTGCTTCTGCAGGACATAATTCTTCACAAATACCACAGTAAATACAATCATCATCACTAATTTCTATTTCACCAGTTACTAAATCAGCACGGTCTGGTAATGTTCTGTCAATTACAATAGCATCACGTGGGCATGCAACTTCACATTTTTTACAATAAATACATTCATCGTCATCAATTTCGGAAAATGCATTGTAGTGAGGATATGCATCAATTTCACTGATTGGTACTCCATCAATGGTTAATACTAATGCGTCAACAGGACATAATCCGCTACACATACCACATAATACACATTTGTCTTCATTAATACTAACTCTTTGAACATCAAATTCGTCACGAATGTTTTGTGCGATTTTTTCGTGACCACTGAAGTAGACTTTATTGGATACTCGAGCACGAGAATCAATAGCAATCTCATTCAATGTAATTGCGCCAACAGGACAAGTAGACTCACAAATTCCACATCCAATACAGACATGATCTTTGAAAGATAAATTTCTTACTTCCTCCGCTGACCTTGTAATGTCAAAGTTATTGTCATTAACTTCTTTCAAATTTCTTATCATTATTAAATCTCCAAAATTTTAATTGAATCAGTTGGGCACTCATCTTTACATAGCTGACAACCACAACATAGTACGGAGTTTGTATGTGCTGTTAATGATTCTAACTTAATAGCTTTCATAGAACACACATTTACACATAAGCCGCAACCAATACAGGAATCTTCAATAATTGCTTCATAGTTTTTCTCTCGGCAAATATTCACAATTTTTCGACTCTGTTCTGGTTCATCAAATAGCGCGTTGGTCATTATTAAAAAATCCCTGGGAGATAGTTCAGTGATAGTTCTTGCAACATCAATTGAATTCCAGGATAAGTTCCTGCCGTTCAAATAATGTGATACAGTGGACCTATCAATTCCTAACTCATCAGCAATTGCCTGGTGACTTTCACCGGCTTCTTTTAATTTAACCGCTGCTAGATATTTCAAACCAGATGCAATATGCTTGGGCATTTGAACCACCATGTGTAATGATTACACATATGTTAATCTATATAAATATATTTGCCTACTAGAATTAAGTCAAAAGCTTTATATATTACTGTGGGAATACTACACTTTTTTAAAATCTAAAATCAATTAAAATTATTAAAATAAAGTAAATAACATTAAAAATCATTATTTTATGAAAATAGAATTAAAATAAAAATTATATACAAAATAAAATATTTTAAATAATTAAATGATAGAAATTTTGTAATTTTTCATGAAAATTCGTAATACTTTAGGTGAACCAAAGTATTACAAAAATGGTGAAAATAGGGTAAAATTTTTAGGTTAACCTAAAATGTGTAGTAACTACACATATTAATCTATTAATAATTTGAAATATATATATTAATGTATAATAGGGGATTATAAAATGAAAATTGTATCAATTGTGGGGAGAAAAAATACGGGTAAGACCTCACTGACAGTAAAAGTTATTGAGGAACTTACAAAAAGAGGTTATAACGTAGCTTCCATTAAGCATTCACACCACACAATGGAAATGGATAGAGAAAATACAGACACCTGGAAGCATAAAAATGCAGGATCCAATGTAGTTGTAGGTATTGGCTCAACAACTTTTTTCAATATAAAACAAAAGATGGATTTAAATAGATTACTTTATCTTATTAAACATGTTGATGATGTTGATTTTGTAGTAATTGAAGGATTTAAAAGCTATAATTATCCCAAAATAGCTACTTCAAGTGATGTTGTTGATAAATATACAATAAAACAAGTGGATTCATTTACAATTACTGAAAAAGGTGTTAGCGACTTAGCAGACCTGATTGAAGAAAAAGGTCACGACATTGTTGATACATTATTCAAGAGAAATTGCGGATACAATAATGGTGAAGCAATTGCAAAAGAAATTCGTGAAGGCAATATCAAAACTGAAGACTTGGATTATGTGTCAAGTTACTTGTCTATAGACAATAAAGTGATTGGATTAAATAGATTTGTCAGTGATTATTTTAAACAGACCGTTCTTGGAATCATTAATACCTTAAATATTAATGACTACGGTGTTGAAGATGTAGAAAAAATTGAGTTATTAATTGATAACGAAGATCCCTACAAAAAAAGCACTAAAAATAGCGGCAAAATATTTATTAATCAAAAACATTTAGATGCAAATCAGTTTGTAATAGATATTATCTCAAATTCAATTAAAGGTATTGTTAATTCCCTTAAAACTGAAGAAAATGTAGAAAAAATTACTGTAGAGATTAAAGGCATTGAAAATAATGAACTTTATAATGCAGATATTGATTTAAAAATTAACGATGAAATATTAGAAATCAATAAATTCACCTGCGGAATAATAAAAGAAAGTGTGTTTGCAATGGTAAATACCTTAAAAACTGATGAAGAAATCAATGAAATAAAAATTGAAGTGGGAGTATAAAGTATGAGCGAAAGAGTAGTAAAAGACAATTATGACAGGCCAATACTTTCACTAAGGATTACATTGACAAACAGGTGTAATGTTAACTGTATTTACTGCCATCATGACGGCATGAGATCATCCAAAAACGAAATGACTGCAGATGAAGTCTATAAAATATGCCAAATAGCTAAAAGGATTGGAGTTAGAAAAATAAGACTTTCAGGCGGAGAACCATTAATAAGAAAAGACATTGTTGAAATTGTGGAGAAAATAGATAGTATTGGCTTTAAAGACATTTCAATAACAACAAATGGAATACTGCTTGAAAAATATGCTCAAGATCTGAAAAATGCTGGATTAGACAGAGTTAATGTTAGTCTGGATACATTGAATCCGCAAACCTATGAGTTCATTACAAAAAAAGATTATCTCGAAGCAGCCAAAAAAGGAATCCTGAAAAGTGTTGAAGTCGGCCTTTATCCAGTTAAAATCAATATGGTTATTATGAAGGATATCAATGAACATGAAATCAAAGACATGTTTATGTTCTGTAGAGATAATGACATGGTGCTTCAATTAATAGAGCTTATTGAAAGTGAAAACTGTGATGATGATAAATTCTCCGCAGAATATCATTATAAACTAGACATGGTTGAAGAAAGGTTAGCTGATATGGCTGATGATGTTCGAGAACGTGAATTTATGCAGGGGCGTCGAAAATATTACATTAACGGCGGAGAAATCGAGGTAGTTAAACCTGTTGATAACTCTAAATTTTGCGCAAATTGCACTAGATTAAGAGTAACACCCGATGGAAAAATTAAGCCTTGTTTACTTAGAAACGATAATCTTGTAGATATCATTACAGACATTAGAAATAATGCAAACGATGATGAACTGGAAGATATATTTTTAAGAGGTATTAATAAACGCGAACCGTTTAATACCGATTAAAATTCTTTTTTTATAAATTTTAATAAAAAACTAGTTTAAAAAAAAATGAAAGAAGGTAATCCTTTTAAAAAAAATAAAAAGATAAATAAAGCATGATGCTTTATCTATAATTTTTTAGCTTTTGAAATGTGTTCAGTGAATGGGATTCTGTCATCAGTGTCGAATCCTGGGATGTATCCGTAAACTTCTCTTACTTTGTTGTTTACAGTACTCCATACTTTGGATACAGGAATTTCACAAGGACAGACATCACTACATTGACCACAGTTGGTACAAGCATCAACCATGTGCACCATACGAGTTAAGTGGAAGAATGGTGCTGCAGGAGTGTATCCACCAGGTACCCATTCAGGACCTTCAGCTTCAAGACAGCAGTCTTCACAGAAACATAATGGACATGCTTCACGACAACCGTAACCGGTAGTACCAGCGTAATCTACTTCTTTCTTAGCGTTGGAAGCTTTGAGCATGAAGTTGTTAATGTTTTCTCTGATTTTGATTCCTTTTTCAATTGGTTCTTCAACTTCGATTAAACCTGCGTCAATAACATCAGCTAAAATTTCAGAACCTTTATCAGTGAAAACTTCTACGAAAGTAGCTTTACCTGCCAAAGGACCAATAACTCCCCAGTTACCTAATGCAAGATCAGCATTGGATGGGATTTTTAAGTTACATCTTTGACAGTTTTCTCTTCTACCCATGCCGTCTTCTTCCAAGTCTTCGATACCGAAGCCTTTTTCTTCACCGTCAGCAGTTTCCATGATGAGTTTACCTTTAGAGATTTCTTCTTTAACAACATCTTTAGGGTCTAATTCGTAAACATCTTTAATCATGTTCATGGTTGGTACAGGCGGTAAAGTTCCTCCACAGTTTACACCAATCATAATGACGTTTTCGCCTACGATTTTTCCTCTTTTGATTAATTCTCTAATGGTCATTGCGTCACATGGTTTACATGAGACTGCAATTTTCATGTCTCTGCATCCGTCTAAGTATTTGTATACGAATTTTGCTAAGTTTAAAGTACCACAGTGAATTGAACCAGCGGTTTTAATAATGTCTTCAGGTTCGGTTACTAAGCATGGTACTGCGTCGTATAAATCGTGACCTTCTTCTACGCCAACAACTGCATCAACAGCTCCACTTTCTAATAAGTGTTTCATGATAGTAGTTACAACTCCACCATATTCACCTTTGGATTTGATGTCTTCGTTAGCAGAGTAAGCATAATACATTTTTTCAATATTTGCGCTCATTTAAATCTACTCCTTGTTTATTTACCTACTTTTACAGTGGTAGTTGACATGTTTTCTGCTTTAATTTCAGTGTCAGTACCATCTTTGTAGACTTCACCTTTCATTTCTAATTTTTCAGGGAGTTTATCAACTTCAATAGCACAAGCTTTCAATTCAACCATTTTAGATTTAGGGTCGAAAGAATCGGAGTTAGTTAATACGTTAGCAGCACATTCAACAAAGTGCATTGGGATGTTTACAATTCCTTCTCTGATATCATCAGTTACACGAGCAGGAATAGCAATTTCTCCTCTTCTTGAGAATGCTCTTACTACTTCACCATTAATAATTCCTCTTGCTTCTGCATCTTTACTGTTAATTTCGATGAATCCTGTTTTAACTTCGTTAGATAAAGTTTCACATCTTCTGGTCATAGCAGCGTGGTAGTGGAACAATATTCTAGTAGTAGTTAATAATAATGGATATTCGTCATCTACAGTTTCAACTGGACCTTTGTGTTCTAATGCTTGGAAGACACCTAAACCATCAGGGTGTGCAAATTTCTCTTTGTGCATTAATGGTTGACATGGGTCGTCTTCAGATGGGCAAGGCCAGTGAAGTGCTTCAGGAGTGTCTAATCTTTCACGGTTCATACCTGCCATGATTGGAGCACATTCTCTGATTTCTTCAAAGATGTCTTGAGCAGATTCGTAATGGAATAATTCTCTTGGAACACCCATTCTAACTGCGATTTCTTCCATGATTTTCCAATCTAACCATGCGCCTTCAGGAGGTTCTTGTGCTTTGTGTAAGCATTGAACTCTTCTTTCACCACTGGTGAAGGTACCTTCTTGTTCACCCCAACCTGCTGCAGGTAAAACAACATCAGCACATTGTGCGGTATCAGTTAAGAAACATTCTTGAACAACTAACATTTCTAAGTTTTCAAGTGCTTCTTTGGTGTGTTGTACATCTGCATCAGAGAGAACTGGGTCTTCCCCGTGGATGTATAATACTTTTAAGTCACCAGCGTGAGCTGCATTCATCATTTCAACTAAAGTTAAACCAGGAGTGGTTGGTAAGTTTACTTCGTATCCATATCCACTGTAGTAGTCATTGAACCATGCAGTAGTTTCTGGGTCTTTAACTTTTCTGTATCCTACGTAATCAGAAGGTAATGCACCCATATCACAAGCACCTTGTACGTTGTTTTGTCCTCTTAATGGGTTTACACCAGTACCTTGTCTACCAATGTTACCAGTTAACATTGTGAGAGTGTTCGGTAATACCTAATGAGTATACAATAGCTGCTTTGTCAGCAGATGCATATTCAACAGCTAAGTGTTCAATAACTTCAGGTTTAATACCAGTAATTTCAGAAGCCATTTCTAAGTCGTATTTTTGTACAACTTCTTTCATTTCTTCGTAACCTTTGGTTCTGTTTGCAATGAATTCGTCATCTTGTAATCCTTTGTCGATGATAACTTTAATCATTGCGTTCATTAAAGCTACGTCAGTACCAGTTTCAAATTGTACGTATTCATCTGCGATTTTTGCAGTAGGAGTGAATCTTGGGTCTAATACAACTAATTTAGCACCGTTTTGTTTTGCTTGAATCATTTTACGTCCAAACAATGGGTGTGCTTCCATGTTGTTTGATCCAATACAGAATATATAATCTGCTTCTTTAATACTGTCGAAACCGTTTGTCATAGCACCGGATCCAAAAGTAGTTGCTAAACCAGCTACAGTAGGTCCGTGACAAATACGTGCACAGTGGTCTACGTTTTGAGTACCACAAGCTACTCTTGCTAATTTTTGAGTAATGTAAATGTTTTCGTTAGGTGAACGAGCATCTTCATCAGATACTTCTTTGAGTTTGTTAGCAACTAAATCTAATGCTTCATCCCAAGAAGCTTCTCTGAATTCTCCATTTTCTTTGATTAACGGAGTAGTTAATCTATCTTCTCTGTTAATGAATTGGTATCCAAAGTTACCTTTTGGACATACTTTACCTTCATTTACAGGATGTCTTTTGTAAGGTTCAACCCCAATGATTTTGCCGTCTTTAACTACGAAATTAATACCACAACCGGTACCACAGTATGGGCAAATAGATGGGACATATTTAATCTCAACCATTTTATAATCTCCAAAATTTTATTATATCTAATAAAAAATTTTTTAAGAAGCAGTGAAATGCTTCTTAAATTATTGTTTTCACACTTATTCTTTAAGATAAGTGTACCAGTATATACAAGCTACGAATATAGCTCCTCCAACTATGTTTCCTAAAGTTACAGGAATTAAGTTGTTTACAATCATTGTAGACCAAGTTACGCCTTTAGCACCTAAGAACATACCTAATGGTATGAAGAACATGTTTGCGACACTGTGCTCAAATCCAATGGTAACGAAAGCCATAATTGGGAACCAAATACCAGCGATTTTACCGATGATATCATCAGATGCATTAGCTAACCATACAGCTAAACATACTAACCAGTTACAACCAATACCACGAATAAATGCTACATCCCACGCCAATTTTACTTTAGCGGATGCAACAGAAGTCGCTTTGGTTGCGAATGCTGAATCAGCTGGGAAAAGACCGCCCATATAAGCAAGTACGAATGCAACGAATAATGCACCAACAAAGTTGAATAACCAACTTAATACCCAGTTTTTAGCGAGTCCGCCAACAGATGCGGATCCGTCTAATACCCCAAGGGTCATGAACATTACGTTTCCGGTAAATAATTCAGAACCTGCGAGTACTACAATAATCAAACCTACAGGGAACACTGCACCAAATACGAATTTTTCTAAACCTACAGGTGCGCCTGCAGCTAACATTCCTGCACTAGCAATTTCGGCTAGCAATCCTCCGAATGCGATATAAGCTCCTGCTAAAAAGGAGAGTAAAATCACATTTACAATATTTGCTGAATTTTTAGCTCCAGCAGTTGCAGATATTGCTTTTGCAGTATCTACTGGACTTTTAAAAGATGAACTCATAATCTCAACCTCTTTTTTATCCCCTTATAAATTAATTTATAGTATAATACAAGAATCTGCCAAATAGTTAATCCATTGTATTATGATATTATATATTGTATTAATATAATAAAAAGGCTTTGTTATTAGAGGCTAAAAGAAATATTTAAATAATATTAAATAAATAAATAAAAAGTTAATGATAAATCATGACAAAATTATCTTCACATCGTGATTTTTCTTTATTTTTTAGGCATATAAAAATATTATCGTGCAAAAAATTGATATACCGAATATATAAAAAGATAATAAAAAAACAAATAGTTTTAATCAATACGAACTTTTTAATAAAATTAAAAGAAATTTTTTTTTATTTTAATTTCTCGTTTTACATCATCCATTCAATTCAATGATAATTTATTAGTGACTATCCGATTACCTGATAATAAGCGCCTTCAACACAAGGTTTGCAAACAGGTTTACCGTCAACCATTAAATGATGATTATCAGTTACCTTATCACCACAAATAGAACAAATTTCAGTAACATGAGGTTTACCTGGCATTTGTGCTTCCGTTAATTTAACTTTGACTTTTTGCACATCAAACAATTCTTCAGGAGGCGTAGTTTTAAATCTTTCAATCATTTCATCTCGAGTCTCTTTTTTCTTATCCTTTTTATTAGCATCAATATCAACAATTCTTAAAGCTTCACCGGTATCCATATTATAAAATGTTGCAGCAAATTTACCATAATATGCCTGTTTGAGAGATCTTTTTCCCATGGAACATTTGGTAACGGCCTGAATAGCATCAGCCATACACCTGTCAATCTCTAAAATAACAATTAAGTTTTTATGACGAGTGTTTAATTCCATTTGCATTAATTCCAAACCATACATTGCAAGTTTTGTACCAATAGCTATTCCGCCACATATTTCACCGTGAAAATCACCGGCAATTTTTAATTGCTCTTCATAATCTTTTTGATTCATTGAATATCCCTTCAGATTATTTCATTATATACTTTATATTATACTTTTAAACTCATTAATATTTTTGATAGTTTTGATTTAAAGCAGCTTTATATAATATATAGAGTGCAATTTTTAAATTATCAAATTCCATTACAATATTATTATAACTAAAAAACAATAAATATCAAATTATGAAAATAGAAAAAATTGATGCAATAGCTTATAAGAACAATGAAGCAAAAGAAGTTACAGAAAATGTTGTTCAGGATGAAACCATTACATTAACTATTAACAAGGATATTAGCCGCAGTTTATCTGCTATCGAAGATTCACTAAAAGAATTTGCAGTGGGATATATGTTCAATGAAAATATGGTTGATTCAATGGATGCTATTAAAGACATTAAAATAGAAGGAAATCAGATTTATGCTGAAATTGATGATACCTTACTTAAAACAAATGAAACTGTTTTATGCTCCGATTCTGCAGGCGGATGGAGAAGTAAGATTAAAAATGTGAAAGCAGTCAAATCTGATTTTCAAGTTTCAGTCCATGAGTTAATCGATAGGATTGAAGAATTGAAAGATAATGCAGAAATTTGGCAAGCAACAGGTGGAACTCATGTTGCCGGAATAGTCTATAAAAATCAGTTTATTGTAAAAGAAGATGTCAGTCGCCATGTTGCAGTTGATAAAGTAATAGGGTACGGATTATTGCATGATTTTGATTTATCAAATTCTTATGTCATATACAGTGGTAGAATGCCTGCGGATATGGTTATTAAAATGACACGTGTTGGTGTTCCGATATTAGCATCCAATGCAGCGCCTGCTAATTCCGGTTATAATATAGCTAAAAAAGGTAACGTTACATTAGTCGGATTTTTACGTGGTGAAAGGTGTAATATTTATAATAATCAAAATAGAGTAATTTTTGATTGAAATTACTCTAATACAGTGTGTCTTGCTTTTAAATCACTTTCTGTTTGATGCATTTTTTCCATTAATTCGGATACAATAGCATCCAAAAACACAAGAGTGGTTAACTCAAAAGCTGTTCCCAATGGAGTCAAGGAAGTATAATTTCCATAAATTTGACGTTTCATATAATTTTCATCATCAACTTCTTGCATAGTTCTTCCTTTAACTAAAAGGCAGGTATCTGCCAATTTACCCAAAGTGGATTCCGGGTAAGAAGTAACAGCCAATACTTTAGATCCTCTATTTTTTGCAATATTAGCTGCAGATACAATAGTATTGGTTTCACCAGATCCAGAAATGGCAATTATACAATCATTTCCATTAATAGCAGGAGAAATTGTTTCTCCGACAACATATGCACTTACTCCCAAATGCATTAATCTCATTGCAAAAGCTTTTGCAGCAAGTCCTGACCTTCCGGCTCCAGTTACAAAGACATTTTCTGCTTCAATAATTATATCTTCAAAATTTTCAACATCTTTTTCATCCAAAAATTCTTCAGCACTGACAATATTTCCTATAATAGCTTTAATAGAGCTTTTCATTAATTCCATTATATCATTCCTAAAAACACTATTTAAATATATGATAAAAACTTTAATATATAATTAATTATGAAACTTGAAAGCAAAGGTTTAATTAGTTTGGAAATAAATGGTGAAATTTATGGATATAAATTATACCAAAGTTTAGAATCCTTAAATAGAACACATTCTCAAAGAAAATCTGCTAAAGAGTTAAATATTTCACATACTGTTTTTAATAGGAGAATACTTAAAGCTGAAAAAAAATTAGGAATTAAATTAACTGAAAAGAAAGGAAATGGTAGCAGTCTTACAAATGATGGAGTGAGACTTTTAGAAGAATACAGAAAGTATCTGATTCAAATAGCTGAACCAGATAATATTAACATTGCCGGAGGCCATATCAGTTCCAGCCTTTTGGAAAGTATTGATTTACCATTCAATATTAATGTTTATAGCAGCAGTGATGAAGACGCTTTTAAATTGGCCAGAAGAGGAGTTGTTGATCTATTAACATTAGATGATCCACTGATTGCATATGAAAGAGATATAAACTTTATTCCAATTGCTTACGACTATCTTGTTTTGATTTCAAGCCCTGATTCACAAGAAATTAAAAGCATAAAAGATTTGAACGATTTGGATTTTGTTAAGGTTGGAGGTTCTGCTCAAAGGCTTGCCTGGAACAGTCTTGAACATTATGATTTAAAATATAATATTAAATATGAAGTTAATTCACAGTTTGATGCTTTTAAATTAGTTAAAAATTCTAAAAACCTGCATAGCTTTTTAAATGCAAGTTATTTTAATGGAAACGAAATATTGAAGTTTGATACTAGACATGTCATTAGTTTAGTTAAAGTTAACGATGATGATCCAAAAACTGATGATTTTATAAATTATTTATTAACCAAAGGACAAAAAGACATCAAAAACCAAGGTTTTATACCCATGGAATAATAGTCACCAAATGGTCTCACCAATATTATTTATAGTTCGAAATACAAATGATATATTACACCTCATGATTAATTGTGAAATTTCATTCTATGATTATTATGGGATTTTACAAAATTTTTTAAATAGAATTATAGGAAAGGAGATAAAATGGTTAAAAATAGAGATTTACTTGCAATTGGTCATACCGCTCACGATTATATTATTAGGGTACATACATTTCCAAAAGCCAACTTTTCAGCTCCAATAACAGATATGAAAACCGTTAATGGTGGAGCAGCAGCTAATGTTGCTTGTGTTGGAGCCAAACTCGGATTAAAGACATCTTTAGTTTCAGCAGTTGGTGGAGATTTCAAAAAAACTGAATATTTTGAACATATGGAAAATTTAGGAATTGATACTGAATCATTAATAATTGTTCCTGGAGAAAAAACCTCTACAGCATTTGTTTTAACAGACGATAATGAAGATCAAATCAGTTACTTCTATTGGGGAGCTGCTAAAGAGTTTGCAGAAAGCAAAGTGCCTACCCATGCAATTAAAAATACTGAAGCAGTTCACTTAGCAACAGGTGCTCCTGAATTCAATTGGAAATGTTCAGAAGAAGCTAAAAATGAAGACCTTCTTGTTTCATTTGATCCAGGCCAAGACCTTGGAATATATGATGCCAAAAAATTAAAAGATGTAATTGAAAATACAACAATTCTTTTTGGAAATCATCATGAAATCGGAAGAATTCTAGAATCACTTGAAACAGATTTAACTGGATTAATGGAATTAGGTCCTAAAATAATTGTTAAAACCTGTGGAGCTAATGGAAGTGAAATTTATTCCAGCGAAGACAAAATTAAAATTGATGCTGTTGATGTTGATGTAGTTGACCCAACTGGTGGTGGAGACTCCTACAGAGCAGGATTTTTATCAAGATTCTTAAATGGAGAATCCCTTGAAGAATCCGCTAAATTTGCATCAACAGTTTCATCATTTGTTATGGAAAACCAAGGTTGTCAAACCAACATGCCTAGTTTTGATGACGCATTTGAGAGAATGAATGAGTTTTATTAAAACTCATTTAACTTATTTTTTGATATTTATGCACTACACCGAAGTTAAAAGTATACTATCACCAAAAAATGGAATGAATCTTTATCGTGGATGCACACATGGTTGTATTTACTGTGATTCAAGAAGTGATATTTATCAGATGAATCATGAATTTGAAGATATTGAAGTTAAAAAGAATGCTTTGGAATTATTGAGAAAATCACTTAAAAATAAACGCAAAAAAGTCATGATTGGAACAGGTTCAATGGCTGATCCGTACATGCCTATTGAAAAAAGGCTTGAGTATACAAGAAGTGCCTTAAAGTTAATATACAAATACGGCCACGGATTTACCTGCATTACAAAATCTGACTTGATTTTAAGAGATCTGGATTTAATTAAAAAGATTAATGAAAATACAAAAGCTGTTGTTCAGATGACTTTAACCACTGCAGATGAAGATTTATGCAAAATCTTAGAGCCTAATGTTTGCTCGACCAAAAGACGTGTTGAAGTTTTAAAAACATTAAATGAGAATAATATTCCCACAATTGTTTGGTTATGTCCGATTTTACCATTCATTAATGATACTGAAGAAAATATTAATCAGATAATTGACTATTGCATCGATACAAATGTAAAAGGAATACTGTGCTTTCAAATGGGTTTAACTCTAAGAGATGGAAATAGAGAGTATTTTTATCAGAAATTGGATGAAAATTTTCCTAATCTAAAAGAAAAATACATTACTCATTTTAAAAATAATTATCAAGTTCCAAGCCCATATAATTCTAAATTAATGAAAATTTTTAACAAAAGAACCTATGATGCCGGAATCATGAATAATTTTGATGAAATATTTCCATATTTATACAATCTTCCCAATAAAAATATGAGCAAACAGACAACCCTGCTTTAAAACTTACTTTATTCTTATCAATTTTAATAGATTATGAATCAATCAATTTAAATATTATTAATACGTAATAATAAATATCAACTAAAAATGATTTCAAAATCAAATATTATTGATTTAATTAAAAATTAATTGAGTGGTATAAATGACCCAAATTAGTGATGCAAAAAAAGGTATATTGACTGAAGAAATGAAACATGTTGCAGAAATAGAAAATGTTTCAGAAGATTTTATTTTAAGATCCGTAGCTGAAGGTACAATTGTAATCCCAAGTAATGTTAACAGAGACATTGAAGCAGCAGGTATTGGTGCAGGACTCAGAACTAAAGTAAATGCAACTGTAGGAACCTCTACAGATATTGTAAACTTTGATGAAGAAGTCGAAAAAGCACAAATCGCGATTGACAACGGTGCAGACTGCTTAATGGAATTAAGTATCGGTGGAGATTTAAATGTTATCAGAAATAGAGTTCTTGACATGTCCCCACTTC
The DNA here is from genome assembly GCA_900317865.1 of uncultured Methanobrevibacter sp. GTDB lineage: Archaea > Methanobacteriota > Methanobacteria > Methanobacteriales > Methanobacteriaceae > Methanocatella. Next base: position 16,503 of record ONIK01000074.1, read on the forward strand.
CTGTAGGATCAGTTCCAGTCTATCAAGCAGCTATTGAAAGTATCAGAAGAGACGGTTCTGTAATTTACATGACTGAAGATGACTTATTTAACACCATCGAAAAGCAAGCAAAAGATGGTATTGACTTTATGGCAGTACACAGTAGTATCAACATTGAAACATTAACAAGACTCAAAAGACAAGGCCGTGTAACCGGACTTGTTTCCAGAGGCGGATCATTCATGTCCGGATGGATTGTAGAAAACGAAAAAGAAAATCCATTATACGAAAACTTTGATTACGTTTTAGAAATTGCTAAAGAACATGATGTAGTACTATCCCTTGCAAACGGTATGAGAGCAGGTTCCATTGCTGATTCAACAGACAGAGCTCAAATACAAGAATTGATTATTTTAGGAGAATTAATTGACAGGTCCCGTGAAGCTGGAGTACAATGTATGATTGAAGGACCTGGACACATCCCAATTAACGAAATTCCAACAAATGTAATGATTCAAAAGAAAATGTGTTCCAACGCCCCTTTCTACATGTTAGGACCTATTGTATGTGATGTAGCACCAGGTTACGACCACATCGTATCCGCAATTGGAGCAGCATCATCTGCAAAAGCAGGAGCAGACTTCATCTGTTATGTAACCCCTGCAGAACACTTGGCATTACCTTCTCCAAATGATGTAAAAGAAGGAGTTATTGCTACAAAAATTGGTGCATATGCTGGAGACCTTGCAAGTGGCCAAATTGATGGATCTCAAGATTTAGCAATGGCAGAAGCAAGGAAAAAATTAGATTGGGAAGCCCAATACGAATGTGCAATGTTCCCTGATGCTGCACGTGCAAAAAGAGATGAAAGACCACCTGAAGAAGAAGACACCTGTACCATGTGTGGTAATTACTGTGCAGTAAAAATCGTTAACGAATGGTTAGACCAATC
>ONIK01000056.1 GCA_900317865.1 uncultured Methanobrevibacter sp.
CTGTATCTTTAGAATTAATTACACAGGCTGTTAAAGTAGGTAATATTACAAATATTGCTGTTGTAAACAGTACTACTCACGATTCAAATGAATCAAACAACAAAGCAAACAATACTACTGAAGTAATTCCGGTTTGTGATTTAGAAATCATTAAACTTGTTAGCTCTAAAAAAGCCTTTGTAGGTGAAGAATTAGTCTGGACAATAATAGTCACTAATCTTGGTCCAAGTGCTGCAGTTAATGTTGCTGTTTTAGAAGATATTCCAAGTTCATTAAAATTAATTAATGCCGATGCTTCTAAAGGAACATATGACTGGAATACAAACATTTGGTCAATAGATAGACTTGAATCAGGGTCTAGTGAAACACTTACAATTAGAACTTTAGTTTTAAGTGTAGGAAATATTACTAATCCAGTTGAAGTTAGTTCAACTACACCAGATTCTGATAAATCAAATAATAAGGCTAACAATACAACTGAAGCTTTTGCTATTGTTGATTTGGAAGTTAAAAAAGTTTCTGATAAAAATAAATATCATGTAAATGACACAATCTGCTGGACAATCACTGTTATCAATCATGGTCCGTGCGATGCTCATGATGTTATTGCAATTGATGTATTGCCATCAAGTGTTAACTTCACATCATATTATGCATCTAAAGGATCTTACAATGTAACTAGTGGTAAATGGACTATTGGAGATTTGGCCAATGGTGAAAGTGTAACTTTAACAATATATTGTGTTGCACTTGTTGAAGGATTTATTACAAATTATGTAAATGTCACATGTAAGGAACCTGATAGTAATTTAGATAATAATTATGCTAACTGTACTGTCGAAGTTGTTGTTAATGAGACAAATAATTCTACAACTCCAGAGTATTCAGTCGAACCTGTCAAATTAAAAGCTTCTGGAAATCCAATAACATATCTTTTAGTTGTTATTTTAGTATTATTTGGTAGTTTTTGGGCAAGAAACAGGAAAGAATAATATCGAAAAAACATATAACTAGATTATATATCTAGTTATTTTTTCCTTTTTTATTTTTTGAGACAATTTTTTACGTATTATATCTTTTTTTTTATTTGTTTTTGAATTAGTTTAAAGAAAAATAAGTTTAGATTAATTGTAAATATTTGTGCTTTTTAGTTTAAATGCAGTAAAATAAATAGATAATAAAAAAATTATTTAAAATAGATTATTAAATAGTTAGTTATATTCGAAATTTCATTTGATATGAATGTATCAATTGTAAAATCATTTGTTGGTTGAGAATACTCCTGATGAGTAAATTTATTTGGTGAAAAATGGGTTGGTACTGAAATTATATCATTTGGGTCATTATCCAAGTTATTGTTTATATTTATATCATGTGCTGCAACAAATGAAGTCGTAAATATAAATCCTATAACTAATAAAGTTAGAATCATTTTGAAATTCATTTTTTCTCTCCTTTATTATTTATGTCCATAATTTAATAAACACTATATTTAAAGTTTTCCGCATGTAAGTGCTTACATTCATTTTAAATGCAGTTAAATAGAAGAAGAATAAACATTTTTAAAAACAACATATTTAATACATTAATTATATATTAATATATATAGAATTTAGGTAGAATATCATGTCTAGTGAGAATCAGTGGGGCAGTCCATTATCATTTGTCCTTGCAATGATAGGTTCTGCTGTTGGACTTGGAAATATATGGAGATATCCCTATGTACTTTACTCCAGTGGCGGAGGGGCATTTTTCATTCCATATATAATAGCGATTCTAGTAATGGGAATTCCTGTTTTGATAATGGAATATGGAATCGGACTTAAATTCAGATCTTCTTTTACAAAAGCAATTACAAAAATTGATTCCAGATGGCAATTTTTAGGATGGTTAATTCCAGTCTCGTTATTGATGATAATGATTTATTATTCAAGTATTCTGGGTATTGACTTCATTTATGTTTTTTTAAGCTTTTTTAAAAGTTGGGGTGCTAATCCGGGATTTTACTTTGAACATACTCTCATGCAGTCTTCAGACAGTTTCATGGGAATATTGAATTTTATTCCGATACTCGCAATTGCCATTCTTATCGGCTGGATGCTTGTTTGGTTTATATCTCATAAGGATTTGGAATCCGGTTTGGGAAAGGTATCTAAAATATTTGTTCCTTTGTTATTTTTAATCATGATTGGAATAGTCATTTTTTCACTTACCTTGCCCGGAGCTTCAATAGGTCTTTCCGAATTATATAATCCTGACTGGTCACTTTTATTCAATTTCAATGTATGGATGCTGGCATTCGGTCAAATCATTTTCTCTTTGAATATCGGATTGTCCGGTACGGTAACTTTTGCCGGCTATCTTAAGGAAGATGTTGATATTATATCCAATACATTTATAATAGCTTTAGCAAATTCAATTTTTGAAAATATTGCTGCAATTGGTGTTTTTTCAATTTTAGGTTACATGTCCTTACAGACATCAACACCTGTTCCAAATCTTATAGATCAGGGAACAGGACTGATTTTCGTAACATATCCAACAATATTAAATATTTTAGGCCAGTGGGCTTATGTTATCGGACCGCTATTTTTCATAACAATTTATATTGCAGGAATTACCAGTATTCTGTCTATGATTGAACCAATATCATTTTCCATTCAGAATAAATTTTCCATATCACGTAAAAGAACTGTAACCATTTTATGTATTATCGGTGCTTTTGCATCTATGGTTTTTGCAACTTCATTCGGCGGCGCATTACTTGAAGATATTGATTCATATGTAAATCAGATTTCAGGATTGTTTTGTATAGTTTTAGAATGTATACTCTTTGCCTGGATATATAAAGCTGAAAATTTAGTTGATTTCTTAAATTCAAGATCCAAACATATAAAAATTGGAAGAACATGGTTACTTATTGTAAAATTTGTTCTACCGTTTTTCATCATGATAATTTGGATTGGTGGAATGTCATCTGTATTTAATACGTATTCACAGGATAAAACAATCATTACAATTTCCACTGCTTTGCTGCTCTTTGCAGTTTCATTATATCTAACCCTTAAAAAACCAACTAATCCTGAATGGGATGAAGTGAATGAAAGGGTTTAATTTTTATCTGGAGATATACATCTGACTTTAATAAATGTATTAAAAATAATGTGTCTTGTAATTTAATGGATGAAAGTGCAATATTTTATAATAATTCTTGGATAAGATATCATTTAATCATGCTTGAAATTAATATGGTGGGCAGGATATTTGGATGTGATTATTGATTTCTTATGAGTATCTTCTGTATGTGGTAGTGTAAATTAAAAAATGTCAGAAAGAGAAATTTTTTTTGTACAACATTAAAAAATTTCATACGAATTAATGAACATAATTGTACTACAAATATTTTTATATCATATTATATAAATTATTATAATGTATTTTATGAATAAAATTTATAAGTTGAGAAAATGGATGAATCAATAAAAATATTAACTATACAGGACATTTCATGCTTTGGACAATGTTCCATAACAGTTGCACTTCCTGTAGTATCTGCTTTTGGAATAGAAACTGCAGTTCTTCCTTCTGCTGTTTTATCTACACATACTTCGGGATTTACAGATTTTACTGTTAGGGATTTAACAGAAGATCTTCCGGCTATTAAAAAACATTGGGAAAAGGAAGGAATATATTTTGATGCAATATATACAGGTTTTATTGCATCAATGGAACAGTTGGATTATATTAAAGATATTATAAACTCAAGATTAAAGCCTGGAGGACTTGTATTTGTTGATCCGGCCATGGCAGACCACGGTGAATTTTATAACGGATTCGACCAGGAATTTGCTGATAAGATGGGTGAACTCTGTAAACTGGGAGATTATATCCTTCCAAATACTACTGAAGCATGTTATATATTACATAAACCATGGAAAGAAGAATTTTCTAAAGAAGAAATGATTGAAATGGCAGAAGAACTTTCTGCATTCACCAAAAGACATGTCATCCTGAAAGGAGATACACATAAGGAAAATAAACTGGGTATGCTTGTTTTGGATAAGACAGAATCTAGTCTGGAATTCGTATATAACGATAAGGTTGATTATGTATCTCATGGAACAGGGGATGTTTTTGCTTCAGCTTTTGTAGGATCAACTATGATTGGCAAAAACCCATGTTCCGCTGCAAGAATTGCCGGTGAATTTACTAAAAAAGCAATTGAAAAAACTATTGGTGATGAAAATCACACTTATGGAGTTAAATTTGAACAGGTGATTCTTGAATTGAATGATTTATTGGAATCATTTTAAATTATTTTTTAAAAATAGATTAGAATTGAAGTTGAATTTTGCTGTTAAACACAGAAAAACTCAAATCAATTTATTATTAACTTTTTTTGTGATTCTGGAAAAATTTGATTATTGCAGGATATATTAAAACTATAAATGCCATTATCACAGCATATTGTAAAAATTCGCCGATTTGTGTTTTTCCAAATAATGGCAATATTACATATATGATAAATTCCAATGAGATATAACCGCATATGCATCTTAGTACTTTTGTCTGTGTATCTCCATCAGTTGAAAACTTAACAAATCTTCTTTCAATCGGCCAGGTTAAAAATACACCTATAGCAATTCCTGCATATTCAAATGTATCAATAGCCATTATTGCAGGATCAACAATTAGTCTACCTGCAGTATCATAATCCATAGGATATGACTTTGTTACTGTAAACAGTAATACTAAAATTGAAATTAAAATTCCAACCACAGAAATAATAATGTCTAGATTAGGCTTTTCCTCAACCTTATCGAATAATTTGGAAAAGATTATTAAAACTATAAAAGTGAAAATTATAGCAAAAATAACATCCAATACTGAATGTACTCCTAAATAGTTACGACTAAAACCTACAAGTATTAAACAACAGATTAAAACAGTTTTCAAAGCTTTAGATAAGTTTCCCTTAATTACCGGTCCGCCAAAGAGTGTCGCCGCCATAGTTGTATGTCCGCTTGGAAATGAATATCCTGTAGCGCCGGCAATGGCCTCTTTTACCGGATGTATTCTGGAATCAAGAATCCATGGACGGTATATGCAGGCGGTAATTTTTGCAAGTCCATTAACTAGGGCAGCACCTGATAGAGAAATAAGCATATATTCGCCTAATTTTTTGTCTAAACACCAATATACTATAGCAATTAGTGGAATGACTATCATATCTACTCCGAAAAGGGAACATGTTAGAAAAAAAGAGTCAAATATTCCTCCGGTAATTTCTCTTAAAAATTGAAGAAACAATAATGGGTCTATAAATATGTTTATGATATCACCTTGTTAAAATATTTAATTTTTTTCTGTTTTATGATTTTGGAAATATTTGATGATTGCCGGGTATATCAGCATAATAAAGAGTCCTAAAATAAACATTCCTGTGAATTTTTCTAGAGCCGTATTAGATCCAATAATTGGCAATATTACTTTTACAATAAAACCGATTCCAATGAATCCGCCTAAGAATCTGATGATTTTATTTTCAGTAGTTCCTTCAGCTGAAAATTTAATAAATCTTCTTTCTATTGGCCATGAAATCAGTATTCCCGCAGCAAATCCCATTAAATAATAAGTACCTAAAGTCATTATTGCCGGATCAACAATTAATTTACCTGCTGAATCATAATCCATGGGATAACCTTTTGCAAATGTAAAAACACTTACCAACATCATCAGTATTAACCCTATTGCAGATATAATAATATCAAGATTAGGATTTTCTTCAAGTTTATCGAATATTTTTGAAAATATTATCAATACAATAACTGTATAAATCAGAGCCCCGAAAACATCTAAAATTGAGTGTACACATAAATAATTTCTACTAAAAAGAATAAGTATCATACAAACTGCAAAAATAATATTTAATGTTTTAGAATATTTTCCTCTTAAAATCAGACCTCCAAATAAATTTACTGCATTTGATGTATGTCCGCTTGGAAAGGAATATCCTGTTGCAGTTGCTAAAGCTTCGGTTACGGGTTTTACTCGTGAATCAAGTATCCAGGGACGGTATATGCATAAGGTATTTTTGAGAAATGATGTTATAAAATTAGTTCCGCATAAAGAAATGAAAAGATATTCGCCCAGTTTTTTGTCAATACACCAATAAAACAACGCCATTAAAACTACAATACTTACTGTTTCTCCATAAAAAGAGCAGGAAATAAAAAAGGAGTCAAAGATTCCTCCAATTGATTGTCTTAAAAATTGAATAAACAATAAAGGGTCTATAAAAATATTCATGTTATCACATATTTTATTATATTCTTAATCTTTTTTGTATTTTTTGAAATCGATTGTAAACTCTTTAATGTAGAGCAGTTAGTTATCTTTAATAAATATGATTAATATAATTATCATTAGTTATGTCTGATAATAATATTTACCCTGAAAGGTATTCCCTTAAATACCAAAATGATGTTCCTGAGAATTATAACATTTCGAAATTACAGTTTACTTTTGATTTCATTTATCTTATTTTAAAGCGTGATGCTTCTATTAATGAAGCTGTTGAAAATGTTTCCAAAGAATATGCATTATCTGAAGAGTATTTGATGAACTATCTGATTGAAAATAGATATATTCTAAATAAGGTCGATATGAATTCACTTTCAATGCAGCTTAAGAAGTACAATACAAAAAGCTTAAAGAGAATTCTTAAAAAGCATGGCATAAAAACTTCAGGTAAAAGAGAACGGATAGAAAAGAGAATATTGGACAATAAACTGCTTGGAAATAATTATTATTTGTCTTCTAAATCGAAAATATTTTATAAAAATAAAAAAAGAAGGATTAAAATATTTAATGAATATTTATCCCAATATTATTATTTTGATGAATACAATGAGTTTTATATGGATAATTTTAGAAAAAAAGAAGCCAATATTCCTATAGAATTTATTAATCTGCATATTGATAAATCTATTGAAGATAAAAATCATGAAAGATTCATTTCCAGCAATGAAATAATGGCCAGACATTTCCTTGAAAAAGAGAATTATAAAAAAATGCTCGGATATGTCTTGAAAAATTATTGTATGGATTTAAATCCGATATGGAAAATTGATGAATTGAAACAACATTCGGGAATTAAAAAGAGCACTTATGATTATTTATTGTTATTGCAAAAAAAATTAAGTAAAAATATTGTTATTAATGCTTATTATCCTATCTGGGATTCTTTTGACTTTGATAGGATAATTGTTTCAAAATATGATGGTTATAAATATTTGAAGGACATATTGAATTTTAAAGATTATAATAAGATTAACGAAGCGTTACAAAATCGTTTTTATTTAAATGATGATTTGAATATTAAGAGAATCACTCAAAAAACATTATTTGATTTTTAGGTTTTGATAGTATGAATATTTTGATATCCAATGACGATGGAGTTTTTGCCCCAGGAATATTGGCTGCAAAAGAAGCCGTTGAAGATTTGGCAAATGTCTTTGTTGTAGCTCCCAATAAAAATAACAGCAGTGTGGGGCGCCGTATAACATTATTCAAACATTTGAAAATTGATTCTTTTGAACTTGAAGATGGAAGTCCAGCTTATTCTGTTTCCGGAACTCCTGCAGACTGCGTAATTGTCGGTGCAAATTATGTAATGGATGAAAAACCTGATTTGGTAATTACAGGAATTAATGCGGGCATTAACATAAGTTGTGATGTGACTTCATCAGGTACAGTCTGTGCTGCTTTTGAAGCCGTCAGTTTGGGTATTCCGGCAATTGCTGTTTCTCTATTTATTGATCCGAAAACTGCATATAAACAGGATGAAAATGGGGAATGGTATATTGATTATGATTTTACTTTAGCAAAAAAGGTTTTGCATGATCTTGTTTTAAAGATAATCGATAGAGGATTTCCCGATGATGTTGATTTGTTTAATTTAAATGTTCCGTCAAATTATGATTCGGAAGATGTTAAAATAACTCATTTATCAGACAGAATGTTAGATAAAAAGGTAATCGATAATACTGATGAAGAGCAAAAAGAAATATTTAACTATCCTTTGGATGAAAATCAGGAAAGTGATGATTTGATAATGATTACATCTGATCTTATAAATAAATATGAAGAAGGAAGTGACGGATATGCTCTTTTTGTAGATAAATGTCCAAGTTTAACTCCCCTTAAAGTTAACATGACTTTTAAAGAATTTAAAGATTGGTGAAAATATTATTTTTCACTTTTTTTCAAGGCTTTTTTTGTTATTCGAACTGCACCTGCACTATGGATGCGGACAGTTGGGTTTTCATCATTTTCTGCTATCCATTCCAGTTTTTCTAAATACGGCTTTACATATTCAGGTTTTTGTTTTCCAATCACCCTAAACATTTCAGGTGCCTCTATTCTGACTTTTTGGCTGGAATCTGAAATCATTTCATGAAATATTTCAAGTTTTTCACAAAATAGCTCCGGAGCATTAGTTGCTATATTTTCACAGGCCCAAATGAATGCATGTCTGACGTTTTCAGATTCATCATATCTCATTTTCATTAGTTTATCCAAATAAGGAATAATGAGATTTTCGTCTGCCCTGCCTATTCTTCCAATTGCATTCACTGACCTTTCTCGCAATTTTGGATTATCATCATCCAAATAGCTGACGATATCTTCAACATGACATTCCATTTCCATTGGATATTTTAATCCCATTTCTCCAAGAAGCCATAATGCTTTTGCTTTAACTGCAATGGAGTAATTTTCATTCAATTTTTCTGCAACGTTGTCAATATTTGTTTTCCATTCTTCCTTATTTCGGGTCAGGTCTTTCAATTTGTTTAAAACAGCTTTTTCATTCATATTATTTGTCCTTTAATAATTTTTCATTGCAATCAATATATTTATCTTATATTAATTTTTAATTAAATACTTCCTGATTAGTTAAAAATTGTTTGAAATATTGGTCATTCCTCTGATTCCTGATTTTTAATATTTCAGAAAAATATTTGTTCAGACATAATCTTAATTATTGATTAAAATCATATATATTATTAAAAATATTATAAAATGGGATATTATGAGAAATATTGTTTTTGTTGAAGTTAGATTAACTGGAATAAATTTTATTATTTATCCTTAATTTTTAATTTTTTCTTTTTTTTTTAACTAAAATCCATGAATATGTAAGTCCGCCAGATACGATAACTGCAATAAGAGTAGGGCCTAAAAATATTGAATCAAAGCCTGATGTTATCTGATAAACGACAAAACCGACAAACCATGAGAATATGTTCCAGTACCAGTCTTTTGTTTTATTTTCTCCTTTTCCGAAATAGAATGAAACTACAAGTACAGAAGCCATTGGAGCAAAAACGGAACTTATAAGATAAAGAAATGAAATGTAATGATCCATAATTCCGGAAATTGCTAAAATTGCACTTAATATACTGACTATGACTCCGACAATTTTAGGATCAAGTCTGTTGAATATTGCCTTTGCGGATTCTCCGGCGGAATTTGTAGCAAGGAAATTTGTTGTGACTGTTGAAAGGACAAGAATGAAGACTCCCTGTACACCAAGTCCTGAAATGAGAATTGCTTGTGAAATGTCGACAGTTCCGATGCATACAACTTCAATACCTATGAAGTACATCCAAAGGCTTGCAACAGTGTAAGCCAGTGCTGATAAGGCTGTCGCTTTTTTAGGACTTTTCACATCTTTTGTATAATCACCAATAACAGGCAGCCATGAAATAGGCATTGCAATTGAGATTTCAAAGATGTTCCAGAATGTCAAAGTTGCTGAATTTTTGATAGGCATTAAATGATATCCTCCTATTCCCAATAATTTGAAGGACAATACTATAAGTAGTACTGTTAAAATTATCATAATTATACTTGTTATTTTTGAAGTACGCTGAAGGCCTATAAAAACCCATATTGCTACAAGAATAGCAAGGATTATTGATGTAAGAGCAAAGGATATTGGTATATTTAAACCCATTAGAGCCAATGTGCCCTGTGCATTCAATACTGCCACCCATGCAATGAGCTGCATTACATTCAGTGCGGCAAAAAATCTGGAACCTAAATTACCAAAAGTTGATTTTATCGATTCCATTGCATTGACTCTAAGGCGTGCCCCTATAAGACCAACGAAATAAAGCAATATTCCTCCTATTACATGTCCGAGTATCAATGGGACCCATATTGAGTTGACTGGTGCTGCAGAGCCGATTTGTATACCTGCCTGAATTTCAGAAACTGAAATTGCAACACCGAACCATATAATCATGTTGGTAAAAAGTCCTGTACGCTTCTCCATAATTTGTCCTCAAAAATGAAATAATTTTTAAAATAATATATCTATTAATAGTTTTTTTAAATATATAAAGATTTTTAGTACAAAACTGTACATTTAATTAATTTTAATTAAACTTCTTTTAAAAAA
>ONIK01000039.1 GCA_900317865.1 uncultured Methanobrevibacter sp.
AGTAGCATCTGCCAGGATCAAACAGAATTGAACACATAACAGACATAATAATAATTATGAAGTACGCTAAAAAAATATAGACGAGTAAATACACTAAAACATTGATATATCAATATTTCACCACATCTACAAAACCAACATCATACTCGAAAAAACTCGAGTACTCATAAAATGTATCACTACATGCGGAATGCAACCATCATAGTTATTATTGTTAATACAATTTAACTTAGGTCATCGCCATAAACACATAGCACATCTAATAGACAGAGGTATTAAACTAACAAATTCAATTAAAATATATTGCAAAAATATTTTATTAATAAAAAAATTAATTAAAAATTTTTTGATAAATAAAATAAAAACTAATAATAATTAATAATTAATTTAAATAAATATATGAAAAAAATTTTATAAATTTTAATAAAAATCAAATTTTAAGGTAAATAAAAAAAAATTAGAGAAAAAAATAGTTGTTTTGAAAAAAATTAAATTTTAAAAAGATTTTATAAAAAAATAATTCAATAAAAATAACTAGTATATAAACTTAACTATTTTATTCGGATTTCTTTATAACAGATATGATTCTTGTTAAACTTCTATGCATTTTGATAGCATATTGTTCAACAAGTTCAAAACCTACTTCATCAATCATTGGATTCAAATCAACATAATGAGGACTTGCCATACAAAGATATGCATCATCAGCCATATTATCATAAATTGAATGGAAAAATTCTTTGAAAATATCGTCCCCATCAATGTCTCCAGTTGATGTTGATATTCCATATGGAGGATCGGTAACTACACTAGCTACCTTTTCATACATTTTAAGCTCACGAACATCTAAGTGGAATGTTCTATAATCAGTTATTCCACAGTACTCCAAATTAATAGCAGTCCCATTTTTCATTTTCCAGTTTATATCAGATCCAACAACTTTACATCCTATCAGTCCGGCTTCTATTAATATTCCACCAGTTCCACAAAATGGATCCAATAATAATTGACCTGCCTTAATTCTGGAGAGATTTACCATACATCGTGCCAATTTAGGACTCATTGAACCCGGATAAAAAAATGGTCTTTTATGAGGTTTTATATCTTCAAAATGTTTTTTGTCCAGATGATATCTTTCAATCGCAATATAAATGATATCTTCAAATGCAACCAAACGTACTAATGAATTTGGATTATTTAATTTCACTTTAATATTTTCACATTTTTCTAAAATTAATGAACCCGCTTTTCTTTCATAAGCTACAGTATCAATATCAGAATGAAATCTTTTTACTCTTACAGCAAAGTTTTCATCAATATAACCCTGCCAGTCAATAGATAAAACATCCTCATTAAAATTTGAAACATTGGATATATTAATTATCTGATGAACTTCATGAGTATAACCTAAACGTCTTGTTAATATTTGATAATACTCATCAATATTCTCTTCAGAAATGTCTTTTAATATAACCAATCCTTCAGTTATTACATCCAACGATGTTTCCATTTCTTCACATTCAATAACTGCTTTAAGTTCACATTGTGGCAATTCTGGATGTTCCTGAGATTGTATGCATAGTAATTCCATTATTTTCCACCTAAAATAAAATATAAATTATTTTTTAAATTTATCAAAGTGTCTTTTTATAACACTTTCACTAGATTCATCCATATTATTTTTTTGAGAATTTGAATCTTTTTGATTACGTTCGTCAAATGAAAAATCATTTTCATTTTCCTGATAATAATCATCATTACTACGAGAATAATCGTTCCTTACTTCATTATAATATGAGTCTTCACGATAGGAATTTGGTGAATTATGATATGATTCATATTCATTGTTCATTGCACGATTAATATTATTTTCCAAACTCTCATCATATGGTTCATATTCGTATCTTGGCTGTTGAACATTATTATAATTTAAATCTTCAGGATAGTAATCATATTGTCTGCGTTGATATTGCTCTTCATGTGTTATCGGAGTAATAACATCAACATCATCATAATATTCATCCTCAGGATATGAATCTTGCTGATAATTATTATTAAGATTCTGTTGGGAAGACTGATAATAATCCTGCTGATAATTATTATTAATATTTTGATTAGGAGAGTGATAATAATCCTGCTGATAATTATTATTTAAATTTGGATGAGGCGGTTGATAATAACCCCTATTTCTATTCATATTAGAAAAGATTATCTCTTCCACTTTAGAAGGTTCGGAAATATTTTCAAGAGCTATTTGATTATTATCATAAGCACTGTAAACACTAATTGATCCAACATTAAACAATCTCGCAAAAATACTTTGAGAAGAATTGATATCCTGAATTGTAGCATAAGGCATGTAATTTTTACTGGTAAGAACAACACCTGATTTGACAATGATTTTGGACTCAGTCAAAATATATTCCTTGGAATACCATCCAATAATTTGCCAGATAATATATAAAATATCTATAAGTATAAAAACAAAAACTCCAATTGCAGCATATCTGGTTAAAGGTAATTTAATATAGGATATTAAGTAAACCTGCATATTTCCAATAAAATGAATAAATGGTCCAGATAGAGATAAAATAATAATTAATATAATAAAACCTATAATAGCTTTCTTACAACCCAAAATTAAATGAGATTTAGCCTCATAAATAATTCTTTCATTAGATTGATTATCATTTTTTCCAAACATATTACCACTATAAGATTTTAATAATAAATAAAGTTTTACAAAAAATAGATAAAAAATAAGCCTCAGCTCGCCCATCATTCATCACTAATCAGAGCTCATAGGGTTCATCATAGGCTTATTTTACAAATGAAATTAACCGAACATTACGCCTGCTTCTTTTTTGAATTCTTCATCATGTTCAGAATCAACAACTTTATCAACAGCATCCATGAAATCAGCTACTGTTACCCTATCACGTTTTTCACGAATAGCGAACATACCTGCTTCAGTACAAACTGCTTTTAAATCTGCACCAGATAAACCGTCAGTTAAATCACTTAAAAGATCAATATCTGCTTCTTCATCCAATGCCATTCTTTTAGTATGAATTTTAAGAATTTCTTTTCTGCCTTCTTCGTTAGGAAGAGGAACTTCAATAAATCTATCAAAACGACCAGGTCTTAAAAGTGCAGGGTCCAAAATATCCGGCCTGTTGGTTGCACCGATAATACCGATATCACCCCTGGATTCAAAACCATCCAATTCAGCAAGTAATTGCATTAAAGTCCTTTGAACTTCCCTATCACCACTGGTTGAACTTTTAAGCCTTTTAGCAGCAACAGCATCAAGTTCATCGATAAAAATAATTGCAGGAGCTTTTTCTTTAGCCAATTCAAATACTTCACGTACAAGTCTTGCACCTTCCCCAATGTATTTTTTAACAAATTCTGAAGCTACGATTTTAATAAATGTAGCATTTGTTTCATTAGCTACAGCTTTTGCAAGTAATGTTTTACCGGTTCCTGGAGGACCATATAATAAAATTCCTTTTGGAGGATCTATACCAATTTTTTCAAATAATTCTGGTTCTTTTAAAGGTAATTCAACAGTTTCTTTAACTTCAATTATTTGTTCGTCTAAACCCCCAATTTGTTCATAAGTTACATCAGGTTTTGATTCAATTTCCATTCCAGAAACATTTGCATCTTTTTCTGAAGGTAATACTTCAACAATACCGAAAGTCTGTTGGTTTAGAGCAACTCTTGAACCAGGCACTAATAATTTTTCATCTAAGAATTTTGAGTAATTAACAAGAAAACTAGGACCAGTACTACTTTTAACTGTCATCCTATTTTCATCTAAAACTTCAGTAATAGTAGCTAAAACTAAAGGTGGAGATCTAAATCTTTCTACTTCGGAACGTAAGGATTTAGCTTCTCTTTCTAATCTGATTTTTTCATTTTCAATCAGAACTTTATCTTTTTCTAATTTCCTAACTTTCCACATTAAGTTACTTTTAGCTTTGGATTTTTCTTCACGAATATAATCGATTTCCTCTTGTAAAGATTCAACTTTTTCAATTAATTCCTCTTTTGAAGAATTTTCCAAATCATCAAAATCATTCATGTGAATCATCTCCATTAAAATTTCTACAACAAAGTTACTTTTAATAACATTTAGTAATTATAAATATTTAAAGTTATTTATTTTAATGTAATCAAACAAAAATTTTGTGGATAAAAACAAAATTTATTAATGAAAATAATATAAAAATTTACATAATTAACATTAAAAAACTGATTAATATGGAATGCGAAATTTGTGGTAAACCAGTAAGTGAAACAAATCCTACACGAGCAAAAATTGAAGGATCAGTTATGGTTGTATGTAAAGAATGTGCTAAACTTGGAACAATACAAAAAGCACCCCCAAAACCTAGATTCCAGCAAAACAAAAAAGGAAGAAAAACCACACAACCAAAAAGAAATTATAGAAATGATGAACCTTCAGACGAATTAATTGAAAATTATAATACTGCTGTAAGGAATGCTAGAGAAGCTAAAAACTGGTCTAGAGAAGATTTAGGGAAAAAAATTAATGAAAGAGTGTCTGTTATTAACAGAATTGAATCTGGAAAAATGACTCCAGATAATAAATTGACAAAAAAATTAGAAAAAGCATTAAACATTACATTGCTTGAAAGTATTAATAATGATGATTTAAGCCAGTACATTAATAATTCATCTGGTGAGAGAACACTTGCAAATATTGTAAAAATTAAAAGAAAATAGTTATGATTTTAATATTATAACTATTTCCACAACTTATTTTTTTATATACATTAAATAATATTTACATTATGAACATTAGCCGCTTTATAAACTTCATCCGGCCAGACAGATGACTGTACTTCACCAATATGGGCTCTTTGTAAGAAGAACATGCATATTCTTGACTGTCCGATTCCACCACCAATACTATAAGGCAGTTTATTTTCTAAAATAAGTTTATGGAAAGGTAAATTAGCTCTTTCTTCACAACCTGCCAATTTAAGTTGGCGAGTAAGAGCTTCGCCATCAACACGAATTCCCATGGAGGAAAGTTCTAAAGCAATATCCAATATAGGATAATAAACTATGATATCCCCGTTCAATTCCCAATCATCATAATCCGGAGCACGGCGGTCATGAGGTTTTCCGCTGCGCAAATCGCCACCAATTTTCATCAGAAATACTGCACCTTTTTCTCTAGCTATCATATCTTCTCTTTCTTCGGGTGTTTTATCTGGCCAACGATCTTCCAATTCCTGCGTGGTAACAAAATAAATTTCATTAGGAAGAAAAGGATTCATGAAATGATATTTACCGCAAACATAGTATTCAGTCTGCTTGATAACCATAAAAATTCTAAAAACTACTTCTTTTAGCATTTCAATATTTCTTCAGATTTATCAATCATTATTTCCCAATCCCATTGGTCTACATAAAGAGAATGAATATTGTCCGTACATTCATCTTTTCTAATAGCCGTCATATCAGCATATAAACCCTGACGTCTTTTAAAACCATATCTATACAAAGCAACCCTTTTCCATTTTGCTAGTGAATGAACAATTTCAACTTCTCTGTTATCTTGTTCTTTAATATTAAAAGAAACAGGGTCTTCTACACCATTCAAATTATCATTTAATCCACTTTCAGGAGTCACGAAAATAGGTGCTGAAATACGAGTTAAATCAAGCGCATTAGCAAGAGCAACCTGAAAATAATCTTTTACATCCTTAATAGCTTTTTGAGTATCAATAATGCTCTGTGGACTTTCATAATCATCCGGAAAATAAAATTTATTCATAATCCCACATTTTAATAAATAAAAAAAATAAATAAAAAAAATTAAAATTAGATAACTATTCATTATAGCTATTTAATTTATTATTTTGAATATATCTTCTTTCGCCCTTAACAGAATAATCTATTTTACCTACATTAAGCATTTTGTAAGATTGATAACCCTCCATATCATGAGCGATTGTTAATTTTTCCTCCAATTCATCATATCCTTTATATTCTTTACTGACAACAACAATATGTGCCGGAGGATGAATTTGTTTAATTTTTAAAATACTTAAAGTAGTATCTTCTTTAACAAAAAATGCAGTAGCTACATTAGAATTAGTTTTAAGTTTTGATTTTAAAATTTGTTCTACTAAAGAATCGGCGAATTCTGCACTAATAACTTTTGGTTTTGTTATTAAAGTTAAATTTCCATGCCTTTCCATATCTGAAATAGCACTTAATAACTTTGATTTGTTTTCACCTCTAACTAAAATTAATGCCATAATATCTCCTACTTAAAAAAAAATAAAATGGTGAAAAAATCACCTATTCTGGAATGATTTTAATAACCTACTTCTAAATATAACCAATAGAATTAAAACAATACCTACTGCTGTTTGAATACTGCCTAAAATATTCAGGATGTTTTCATCAACAGGTAAATCCCAAGGAGGTGCTGATCTATCTCCAGGAAGTGCAGTGTAATAAACACCAACAGCCTTAGAATCAGGTTTTACGTTTATATCTTTAGGTTCAATATGCTCAACGCCCATTAAAAGACCGTTATTAATAGCTTTATTTATTGATCCTGCAATAGCGGATGAATCATAACCATATTTATTAACAGAAGCCTGAACGATTTCTTTAGTAGTTGATGCAATACCTGCTTTACCACTACCATAAACAGAAACACTAACTGCATCCGGACTGACTGTAATTGTACTACCTAATGCCTCATAGGCATAAACAATTTTTAAATCATGATTACAAATAGGACATTTGTCATAATTATCTGCAGTAGGATAACCTACACCCCAACCACAGTTTTCACAAACCTTAGAATAAGCTTCATCCATCGGATAACCCGTAGAATTCATTTCATGAGGTGTGAACATATCTGAAGTGGATATACCTGAAACAAGGTTTACTCCACCACCACCATATTTTTCTCCAGAATCACGAGCAACTTCACCCATAGCTTCAGAAAGTATAGTTGTTGCAGGATAACCATCCCTAATCATTTTTCCAATATTCATTGCAGTCTCTTTACGAACAGAATCAGCTGTACCGTACATTGGATTACCTACAGTATTTCTCAAGTGAATAATAGCTCCTTTTTGACCTTGAGGTAAAGTAGCTACTCCACTACTATAAGGAGTTACTGTAATTGATTTATCTGCATCATTAACAGTTATTACATAAGCATCAAATGATCCACCAATAGCTGCACCCATATAAGGACCACCAACAATTAAACGAGCCCCACTATAACTACTTGCAATAGCTGCTGCAGAAGCGGCAGAAGCATTATTTTGTAAATTAGCAATAGCATCAACAATTGAATCTAATCTAGTATCAGAACTACCAGTACCCCCTGATAGAACCGCAAAATGATGATCCTTAGACATTAAGAATGTTGACTGAAACATATTCTCCGCAAAGGACATACTTCCTGCAGCGGCACCATTCGGGTCTTGACCAGTAGGATCAGTGATAATTATTACATTACAAGTAGCCGCTACACTACTCATAGTCATTAATAATATTATGAAAAAAATTATCGGTATCTTTAATCTTTTCAAACCTTATCCCTCTTTATTTTTATCTTCTATTTTAACAGTCGAAAAGTCTTCAATTACAGTTACAGTAACAATTCCAGTATTTTTATCAACTTGAACATCAGCGGCAGTTATCGGAGTAACCGATGTACCTGGAACCGTCGACTCTTTAACAAATTCTTGTGCCGATTGTATCGCATCCTTCAGCGAAACTTCCCTTTTAGAAGTTTTTAATATATCGCCATAAATAATACTACCATCACGGAAACCAGCCTGCATGACATTTAATCTAATAGTTTCTACAGGAACAATATCATTACCTTTAACAATGATTCCAGAGATAGGTACTCCATCATTAACTTCATCAGATGAAGCGAATGCCACATAAGTAATTAAACGGCCACAAAGAATCAAAATAAACGCTAATAATAAAATAATTAATGTGTCTCTTCTAATCTTTATAAACATGTTTTATCCTCTTAGATTATATTCATAAGAATAAAAAAATCTATACACTTATAATTTTAATTAATATAATATTTAAATTTATAGAATTTGATTAAGTAATGATTCTGCAGGATCCATACCTTGAGCTCCAATTAACAAAATAACATCTTCTTTATTAGCTAATCCACACACTTCAGATAAACAGTCATATAAATTATCAAAATGAGTATAGCTTACATTATTTTTATTTAAAACATCAAAAAATACGTTTCTTTCTTCAGGAGTAACATAATTTAAATCATTCACTACATCATTACTGGAGGATAAGAATAAATCAATATCAGGATTTAAAACTTCAACTAATGCTTCAACATTTAACTGATTAATCTCAACCCCACGTGAACCTCTAATAGCACATGCAACAAATAAGTTTTGATTATCTCCCAAAAGTTTAATAGTTTCTTTGATTGTATTTTTAATTCCATCAGGATTATGAGCAAAATCATCAATAATCAATGGTTCATCATTTAATTTAGCAAAACGCCTATTTAATGCCCTGTAAGATTTAACACCATTTTTTATTTCATTTGAATCAATACCTAAACTAATACAAGCACCAACGGCAGATAAAATATTTTGTATAAAATGATTACTGGTAAAAGGCAAATCCTCTTTTTTAATTATTAACTCATTACCATAAAAAATTCCATCATCAAAGTATAAATCAACAGATTTATCATTCATGGACCAGTAAAACGGATTTTTAGAAACCAATTTTCTAACAAGTTCATCATCATAATTTAAAATTGTTATTCCATCGCCTATAGCCTGTGGAACAGCACTTACTTCATCAAAAACTTCATCAATTGAATTTACAAGACCAATATGGTCCATAGCAATATTGGTAATAACACCAACTTCAGGATTTAAGGCATTGGACATCAGAGAAGCATGATTTTTCATCAAATTTCCTAGCCAACCCTGTACTTCAGATACTTCAATGACCAAATAATCCAATTCACCGTTTGCATTAACCTCATCAGAAATTAATTTAGAAACCATAGGATCAATTAAAGTATTAAATTCTGATTCACTGTCAGTGTTTGTAAATACATGAAAACCTGCACTTTTTAAAATATGATATATTATGTGAGATGTTGTTGATTTACCATTAGTTCCAGTAATAACAATATTTTTAGAATCCTGTGAGTAGTTTTCAACAGTCCATCTTAAAGCATAAGCATTAGCCAATTCAATTTTATCAGTTACTATCAATGGAAAGTTTAATTCTTCAGCTGTTTCAATTGCACCATCTTTTGGATTTTGAGTAATCAAACATGCAATATCTTTGCTGGCGGCTATTTCAATTCCTTTTCCATTAATCCAGTGTCTTATTACAATATCTCCTTTTGAAGAATCATTTAATAAAGTAAATCTTCCAGTAAAATCTTGATTTAAAAAGAAATTATCATTACCAACTATTTTACCATTGATAGAATTAGCTAATTCATTAATCTTCATTAAAAACACCATTTAATATAAATACATGTCCGCAAGAATACCTAATACACACAATATTGCTGTAGAACCCCAATAAATTAAAATAATTTTAACTTCAGATAAACCATAATGATTTAAAGTATGGTGTAAAGGTTCAACAGGCAATTTAATAATATGTGCCCTGTGAAGTAAACTAACGATAACAGATAAAATAGGTACACCTAATGCAATAATACCATAGACCGGCACATCACATAACAAAACAGCAGCCGCATAACCTGTACCCAATACAAATGATCCGGTATCTCCCATAAATATTGAAGCAGGATATTTATTAAATACTAAAAATCCAAGACATAATGCTGCTAAAATCAAAAATGGCGGAATAATATGTGAAATTCCAAATAAATAACCATAAATACAACATGAAATAGATGCTATACCAACAATTCCCGCTGCAAGACCGTCCATACCATCAATTAAATTAACAGAATTAATACAACCTAAAACAGCAATAATTGTGACTGGAATGGCTAACAAGCCTAATTCAAAACCTCCCAAACAAGTAATAGTACCTGTTAATCCCAAAAGCAATCCAATGACAATCTGACAAATAATTTTTTCAAGTTCTTCAGGTTCCGTTTTAATTGGAACTTCACCAACAACCTTAACTTTGTTTTCTTTAAGCAAATCATCAACTTCTGCTTTCGCTTTAGGAGTAGCTACTCTAACTTCCTCCTGAGGTTGAACATCCAATCTACCTAAAGTTATTGTTTCATTAGAAATATTAACAACAACTTTTTGAACTTCCTTAACTTTTAGTCCAATTAAATCATCCACCAAACCTACAATACCTCCAGTAAGCATGATAAATGAAAGAATTAAAATAGGAGTATTTTGATAATAAAGTGCAATAACTAAAGAAATGGAAAATAAAAATGCGATACCACCCATAGTTGGCGTTCCGCTTTTATGTCTGTGTTCACTAACAATAGGATTATCAGTAATCCTTGCTTGAACCAATATCCTTTTTATATACCATGTAAAGAATATTGTTGCAATTAATGTTATTAAAAAAAGAATTAACATTTCTCCATTATTCATACTATCACTACAAAATATTTTAGACAATAATATTTTATTAATTAATAGTATATAATTGTTAACTATATTAACTCATTAATTAAGTTTTCAAGCTCTTTTTTAGATTTAGCACGGATAGTAATTCTTTGATAACCTTCAGGTCCATGAACAACAAAATCATTATTGTCAAAAGATTTTTTCGGTTCATTAACTTCAGGACCATGGTAATTACCTATAGGAATTTCAGTTGAATAATAATATTCAAGTTTATCAAAAATATTTTTTAAGCTAAAATCACCACAGGCCATGTTAATTAACTCACATAATGAATTAATACCACATGTAGCAGAAGTCAGATATCTTGTTCCATTAGGCCTTGTATTGACTTCAATCGCATATAATTGGTCTTCTTTATGAGAATACATAAAATCCATTTCAAATATACCATCAGAATCTAGATTACGTGCAACATCATATGCCACATGCTGAATAAGATTGTTATCAAGCCCATCAATTAAAGAAGGTCCTAATTTAACTTTATTAAGAGGATGTGTACCTTCAAGAGTTGTTTCACCTTTATAAATCGGTGAAAGAGCAACATATTCACCATTATAACCCAGCACTTCTATTGAAATTTCAGACCCTTCAATAAACTTCTCACATAATGCATAGGAATATTCTTCAAAGTAATCATTAACATCCTCCAAATTATGTGCTATTTTAATATCCTTACCTCCCTGACCTTCACCTTGTTTTAAAACAACTGGAAAACCAAGAGTTAAGTCATCAGGACTATTTAAAATTTGATATTCCGGCGTAGCAACACCAATATCCGCATAGAATTTCTTTGTATTTATTTTATTTGAGGTTAACTCGACTGCTCGAACATTTGCTGCAATCACAGGAATCCCATAATCTTTCTCTAATTCTTCTTTCATTTGAGCAACCTGTATCAGCGGCGGATCAATTCCAATTAATGGAACTATTGCATCAACATTTTGAGTAACAGCAATTTGTTTTGGTCCATCCATTCCCCTGGGCACAATAAAAACTTGATCGGGCAAATCCAAATTAATAGCTTCTTCATTTGATTCAGTTAAAATACTATCTATACCTTTCTGCCTAACATAATAATCAATATCATCATACAAACGTGAACCTATAAACAAAATTTTCATAATAATTCCCCCAATAATTCTATAATTTCATCAGCACTCTTTTGAATATTTTCAGTTAATTCACCATTAAAATCCATCAAATCTGCACCTAAAACACCTAATGAATCCTGGTCAATTAAATCCAGTGATTCTGGTTCAATACCTATAAATAAAATATTATCATGATTTAAAAATTTTACAAAATATGATAAGGACATTGAATGTGTAGAAATCCCTATATCTGCAAAATCATCTTTATTAACAATTTTATAATCACCTGGGTTTAAACCCATTAAACATGCATCAACCAATATGATGTGTGAAGGATTTTCTTTTCTAATTTTACCCGTGAAATTTTCAGGAACTGTTTTTGCGTTAATAAGCAATATATTTTCATTTAAATTTAATTTATTTAATTCTGAAATAATGTATGGACCTACACCATCATCATATTTAAGCTCATTTCCAATTCCAACAATGATTAATTTCTCAAAACTATCAAGAAAATCTACCAGTTCATCCCTAAAAGAAATAAAATCACCTTATATTATTTGGGTTTCAATAGTTTCTATACCTTGCCCCATAATATATTTTAATTTAACATTAATTAAATCATTGCATTTTACATTTATCTTATCAATTGGAATTAATAATGGAGGATTAAACATTGGTGTTGGACCGCAAACCAAATTATCATTAAGAATGCAAACAGTAGTTATTTTAATCCCATTAGCTATTTTATCTTTATTAACCTTAAATTCCAGGTCTGTTTCAAAATAAGGATTTATTTCTTCTTTAAAAATAATTTTAGAATAATCAAGTGGATTAGACAAAATTTCATAAGAGGCATTTTCATCCCAATGAACATAGTGTCTTTGCATATTAACCAATTCGGCAATGTTTATAATTGCTTTTGGAATTATTTCACCATCATCTTTAAGAAATTTGCGTGCATAATTCAATACCTGAACTTCTTCCTCATCAATCAGTCCAGTATCCAGCATTTCGCACACAATCAAATCTGCTTTTTCAGTGAAATTATAGTTTAAGACATCTTCATTAACTACTTTAATATTATCAAATTCTTTAAGATTTTCAGATGCACATTTACTTGCTTTAGAATCTATTTCAATAGATTTTATTTCATCAAACTTATCTCTTAAAAAGTAAGACAATATTCCTGATCCACAACCCAAATCATAAGCTAAATTTGTATTGCCCGAATAATTATCAATAGCTTCAAAAAAAGCAGATACCCTTTCAGTATCTTTCAATAAATCCAAATGATAATGGGTAGTTTGAAATTTCATGGAAAAAATAAAAAAAGATTAGTGATGATGATTGTGGGAATGTCCATCAGGTTCACTAAATTCTTCACCATTCGCAGTACTTGTTAATTTTACGTGTTCTACACCTTTAAGTCTCATAATCCTTTCAGTTAACTCCCTAATTTCTGCAATATCCCCATTAACTACTACAATTTCCATACAGTATTTATCTGTCATGTGTATATGCATACTAGTGTTAATTTCATTTCTGAAACTGTGTTGGATTTCTGCAAGATTCTCCATTACTCCAGTGTAGTGGTGGTCATAAATAATAGTTACAATCCCTATTCTTTCCCCTTCCATTGAATTCATCCATTGATAACGGACAATATAATCTTGAAGTGCATCACGAATACCTTTTGAACGAGATTGATAACCTCTTTCTTTTAGCACTTCATCAAAATCAGCCAATAATTTTTTAGGTAGTGACATACTTATTCTCATCATAGAAAAAACCTTAATTTATATTTCTTATACATTATTTTAATTTTAAATATATATAAATATTATGATGAAATTGGAAAAAAATAATACTCGAATAATAATAATCATGTAAAAAATATTATTCAACTAGTAAGTAGTATTCGCCGTCAGATTTATGGATATGTTTTAAAAGACCCTTATTTTCCAAAGATAAAATTATATGATACATCCTAAAATTAGTTAATTTCAAATCACCATAAAGCAAGTTACCTTCAAGAATATATTTGGAAACAAGGTTTTTTTCATTAACTAAAGTTTTAATTAAATCAAAAGATTCCTTCTCTTTAATATTCAACTCCAATTCTTCCAAATCCTTTTTGGAATTTACGGTATTAATTTCCTTATCTGAAACCAACAATTTAATATTAGAATCTTCAAACTTAATCAATTTTTTATTTGAAAGGGAATTTAAGACTTGAACTAAATCGTATTCGTGAAACCCTCCTGAACATAACTCTTTTTTAAGAGCACTCATTGGAATAGTCCCATCATATTCCACATCAAATATTTTAATCTGATTGAAAACAACTTCTTCTTTTCTGGTAATAGTAATCATATAATCAATTAAATTAGTTTATGTTTTATATTATGAATTTGATATTACTTAAATATATAAGTAATTTATCATTTGATATTTAACAACATATAAATTTATTTAAAATAGCCTATAATCATTACTACGAGGAATAATATCAATTATTTCAATTATTTTTTGTTTTTCTGAAACAAAATAAACTATCCTATAATCTCCAACCCTCGCTCTGCGACATTTTGGGCATTTTTCACTTTTCATCTCATTAAAACTAGATTTATAAGGATTTTTGATAATTTCAATGTATTTCTTTTCAATGCGGAAAATCAATTGTTTATCATTTTTATGTTTTCTTTTAATTTATTTGCTCTATCGTGCTCAAAATTCTATAATTCATGTTTAATCTCTTTTTCAAGTTGTGTTACTCGTTTTTCAAGTTCTTCTAATGATATTTCATTAACACCTTCATAAATTCCATTTTCAATTCTTTCGATTTCTTGATTATAATATTCTGCTTGTTCGTCTGTAAATTCTTCATTTTGTTCTATTAATCTTTTTATTACATCATTAAAAGTATCATTTTTTGATGCTAATGAAGATAATGATTCATGGACCTCCTCTGATATTCTAATTGTTTTATTTAGCATTTATCACATCTCCCCTATTTTTTTCATTTTTAATTATTCTTATTATTTAATTTATAGTATACACAGTATACAATATAAACATATCTATAACATCTTTTCTAATAAGAAATATTTAAATTTCATCTTTAAATGATGGTTGGGTTAAAAAAAATAAAATATTAGACAAGAAATTGGTCTTATCTTATTGTTCAATATTATTGGCACTTATATCATTCAATACGATAGAATCAGCTGAATTAGGTACAAATTCCCATGTATCATATATTACACCAGCATTACTATATGTTTCTTCGAGTGCGAATACAAAATTATCGATCTTATTGTTTTGTGCAATATCTTTTGCAATGTTGGTATTATCATTTTGTACATTATTTGACTGATTATTTGCCTCATCGCTTGGAGTATTTGGACTAACAGGGCTTGAAGAAATATCTGTTGCAGCATTGTTAGTTAAATCATTTCCTTGATAAAAAGCATAACATCCATCAACGAGGAAAATTAAACATATTGCAATAATTCATATTTTGAATTTTTCCATAATTTCACCCCCCCAAATAACTCAGCTTATAAATATTCATTACATTATTAGTATATATTTATTTTTAGCACTATTATAAACAAAATGCCATATAATTTATCATTATTGTTAGAAATACCTTTTTTTAGACAAAGTGTAAAACTTATTAAAAATTTTATTAATTTATCTATGCAAAATATTGTTAAATTAGCGAGATTTGAATAAAAGAAGAACATGTACATGGTAGATTACACGAATTTGAGGATTAAAAAATCTACACTTGAAAAATTGAATAAAATGAAAGGAGAAAGTGGAACTGTAGCTGATGTTATTGAAAAAATGCTAGCATCATACAAGGGTTGTACTATTGATGATATTCAAGAGATTGAACGAGATAGTGTCGCAATTAGGTTAGAATACACTGTTTTCGATGGAAACAAAAATTTCAGTATT
>ONIK01000057.1 GCA_900317865.1 uncultured Methanobrevibacter sp.
TAATCATTACCCAGAACTGTAAGTGTGATGTTTCCAGTAGCATTAGCCAAACCGGAAATTACAACAACAGCATCATCACCAATAGTAATCGGATCAGCAGTAATATTAACGTTAACATCAACTTTACTGACAGTTAATATTGCATTGGTGGAATTGGCAATATTATATCCATCACCAAGATAATCAACAGTGATTAAATACTCCCCTGCAGATAAACCTGTGAAATTAGCTTTTGCTTCACCGTTTCTGATAGTGGCGTTTTTGGAAGTTTTATTGACAGTAATCGTTATGTTTTGGCCGTTGATTGTCTCAGGAACACCCACAACAACATAGGCAACATCTCCAACAAAAATACTGACATCATCAACACTGATTGGAACCTCATTTCTAATGCTGATAGTGGCATTATTAGTAGTTACATCACCTAATCCATCATATAAAGCATTTATATTGTAATCACCAGCATTATCAAATGTGTATAATGTCCACCATGTTCCGTTACCTCCGTAAGTTGCATTAACTTCATCACCATCAGGCAAGATAAAGACCAAATTACCATGCATAAACTCATTAAGTATATTGGATTTTGCAGTAATATTTACTGTTCTGTTGGTGGATATAGCGGAGGTCACATTTGCATATAATTCAATGTTTGTAAATATTGCTTCAGCCTCTGTGTAATATGTATCATTACCATGGCGAACAACAATCAAATAATCACCAGCAACATCTTCTAAAACAACCATACCATTTTCATTAGTGACTTCAGTTGTATTTATAATATTATCATTAACGACACCGCTAACAGTTATGTTTTGACCTGCTTCATTATTGGAAATGACTGGAGTAAAACTGTTGGTATTTACAATTCCATTTGCACCCCAATATGTCACATTGGTAAAGCCAACTTTACCATTATTTCTAGAATAAATCGCATTTATAAGATTATTCTGACCCATGAAAGTAATTTCAATATTGTTTTCATTTTTAGTTACATTAAAAGGAGTGTTAGCATCCATTTTCGCCCTATTATTTAAGAAATAGGAATTAAAAATATTTTTAGTACCAAAACCGAAATAAAAATAAAATGCAGAACCAGTTGTCGCATTATTTCCCATGAAATTACAATTTACCACATCACCATCAGATGAAATGTAAACTGCACCGCCATCATTTTTTACAGAGTTATCCGTGAAATTAGAATTTGCTAAAGTAAGTGAATTCGCATAGATTGCACCACCATATGTAGCGGAATTATTTATGAAATTACAGTCGGACACATCACCATCACTGTAGAAGTAAATTGCACCACCATATTCAGCAGAATGATTTATGAAATTACAATCTGACACCTTACTACCAGCACCCAACCTAATAGCTCCGCCATAACGGGAACCAAAGTTATTGGCAAAATTACAACCTGACACATCACCATTACGGTTGAAGTAAATTGCACCGCCATCCGATGCAGAGTTATTGGTAAAATTAGAATTTGTCACATTACCAAATTTCATCCAGATAGCACCGCCCTCACTAGAAATTCTCCTATTATTTACAAAATTACAACCTGACACATTTCCATTACTTTTGAAGTAAAGACCACCACCATATTCAGCAGAATTATTTATGAAATTACAACCGGACACATCACCGCCAACACCAAACATAACAGCTCCACCATATGTAGCGGAATTATTTGTGAAATTACAATCGGACACATCACCATTATTGTCAAAGTAAATTGCACCACCGTGACCATTATCACAAGTTACAGAGTTATTAACAAAATTACAATTTGTCACAGTACCGTAAGAGCTATATGAGAAATAAATAACACCACCATAACCGTTACTATCAGTTACAGAGTTATTAATAAAATTACAATTTTCAATAGTGCTTAGAGTACCTATATATATTATCCCGTTATTACCGGAATATTTTGCATTTTTAATTGTTAGATTTTTGATTGTTACATTAGAAGCATCTACCTTAAATGCCTGGATATCTGATTCGGCCATATCAATAATGGCACCGTTACCATCAATAACACTGCTGGCAATTGTAATGTCAATAGTGGAACCGGAATCATAATTATAATAATCATGCTGTAATGTTATATTTCCTCCAGGACCAATCTCGCCAGACAGCTCTGAAAATGTACTTGTATCAATGCCCAATACATCAAATTCATTTTGAACACATACAATTTCATCATTACCACTTAAAGATGTTAAATCTGTAGCATCTGCATTTATATCAGCAGCATTAACAGAACTGATTAAAATAAATATTATAAGAAGAGATAAAATTGTATAAATACACATTTTAAACTTAATAGTAATACCTCCATTTAAATAAATATATATAGTGTCTACAAAAATTAATTTTTTAATATAAAATATATATCATATTAAAAAAAAAATTTAGAAAACATTAATTAACTATATTATTTTATCAATATTTATACATATATTTCCAAACAAAAAATATTAAATTAGTATAAACGATTAACTTTTAAAGAAAAATCTGAACTAAAATTTAAAAAAAATGCAATATTCGATTTAAAAAAAAAGAAAGAGAAAGGATTAATGATTTAATCCTTAATAGTAATTGTATTTGCGATTGCCAAACCATCATACATTGAGGTAATGATGTATTTTCCGGCCATCAGGTTAATGTTTAGCTTGGCTATACCTTCAGAGTTTGTATATCTTGTGTAGAATACTCCATTTATGTTGAATGTTACAGCCACATTAACTAGAGGTTTTCCCTGGCCGTTCAATACAGTTGCATTGAATGTTGAGCCGTCTTTGTACTTCATTTCCAAGTCTGCTGCAATTAATGTCGGCAATACAGTGATATTATAGGACATCATAAGGCCTGTAAGCGGATCAATAGCTGTTAGGATGTATTCTCCAGGAAGCAGGTTAATGTTTAACTTAGCAGTTCCGTTTTCATCAGTTGTACGGTTGTAGAAAACACCGTTGATGTTCATGGTAATATTTTTGCCTGCTACTGAATTGCCTTTACCATCAATTAATGAAATATAGAATTGTGAAGCGTTTCTGAAGTATTTGACTAAGTTATCAGCAATCAATGTCGGCAATACGGTAATTTTGTTTTCAACTGTTGTACCGTTGAATGTTGTTTTGATTGTGTAATTGCCCGGATTAAGATTGATTGCAATTCTGGCAGTTCCGTTTTCATCACTTAAACGGGTGTAATTCATACCGTTAATTTCAAAGGTTACTGTTTCATTGAAAGCACCAATTTTTGCTTCAAACATTGAATCGTTTTTATAGATTTTAACCAGGTCTTCACTGTAAATAGCCAAATCTTTAGTATAGACTTTTAATATTGCGGTTAAATTTTCAAGTGATGCATCTTTCCAGCCATGGCCATTATTGTAAAATGAAGTATTTGATTTAAAGTAGACTTTTGAATAGTTTAATAATGGAAGAGATTTTTTAGTCATTATTACAGTGAAATTATCTCCCAATTTAACAGGAATTTCATTTTCCAGTTTTATTGTATGGAAACCCGCAAATGTTACACTTCCATTCTGGCTAAGTTTCAAAACGTCATTTACATAAACATCAAAGGAATACTTTTCACCTGCATCATAGAAATAAGTTCCGATTGCGCTGATTAAATCTGAAGATACTGCACTATAGGAATTCTTATAGGAAATGTTTCCGGATAAATATTTTACTTCTCCACCGAAATCTGTCTGATAATTTTTAGTATACTTTTCAGTGTTTTCTATGGAAAATGCAAGTCCGTTTGAAGTTTTTGTGGCTGAAGTATCATAATATGAGACATAGATGTATCCCTTATCATATTTTTCCGTCCCATAGCTGTTTTTAATAATCCATGCTCCATTGCCCGGAGGAGTTATGAGGAAATTCTCTTTAGGATAATTGTCATCCCATCCTACAATAGTTACTGCATGATTAGGGTCATCTGTTCCGTTAAAATATGCAGCAGAAGTGTTTGCATTGAAATATGGGGCCTGATAACCTATTACAATATCTGTTGTAACAGCACCATAGTTAATAATAGCTTTTTTATAATCATTAATATCAGTTTTATTTTTATATAACAGGACAGCATCCTGTATATGGATATTTTTATCAGTTACATAATCTTTAGTTATTTTTCCAAACATGTCAAATGGATCATATTCTTCCGGAAATACTCCAAGCCATGAAAGCACATACTGTACAGCGATATCAGTTTGTCCCGCTTCGACCATTTTGTCATTTCCGTACTTGGAATATGAAAGCAACATTTTCTGCATATTCTGTTCTGATAAATCATATTCAATGCCTGTTGCTTTTAACAAAGCAGATTCCAATGCTGCAGAAGTTGCAAAACACCAGCATCCTCCTGAAACACCCTGATTTTTAACAGGACTTACCCATCCCCATTCACGTGAGTCAAAACGTGCCGGAAGATCAGTGACATTGATTGTATTATTTAAAAGCTTCAAATCAATCGCCGGACTGCTCATGATTAATTTTAAGAGTTCATCATCATCAAATTGTCTTATTTTATCTCCATCAAAAGTATTTTTACTTATATCCAATGATGAAACATGAACCGCACGGAGAGCTTCCCCGTTATTTTTAAAGAAGGAATTTGAAATGTTAATTTTTCCTCCGTAACCCATACCATAACAGTATATGGAATTATTTGAATTATTGACAAATGTTGAATTATCGACCGTTAAGACTGTAAAGAGTGAATAAACCGCATCGCCAAAAAATCCGTCTTCACTTGAAGAGGCTAATCGGTTGTTGTTAAATGAGCAGTTTATTAAATTCATATGCATCAGATAAGAGATATAGACTCCCCCACCCAAATAAGTTGCAGAATTATCAGTAAAATTACATCCATAGATGTCTAGACATCCCCCTACCTGAGCAATAGCTCCTCCGAAATCACTTGAACAGTTATTGAAAATACTGTCGTGAATAGATACTGATGAAGGACTTCCCTGAGCCCAGCTATTTTCATCAGTATATATTGCACCGCCATCATTAAATGCTTTACAATTGATAAAAGAGGAATTTTTTATATCACCGTTTGAACTGCTTATAAAGGCAATAGCTCCACCACTTTTATTTGCATATAAGTTTTTAAAACGAGAATCAGTTATATTAAAATCAATGTACTGCTCAAAATATAATGCTGATCCATATTCTCCAGTTATATTTTCAAAAAGGCAATTCTTAAATTTGATATTATTATTTGCATCAACATATACTGATGCCTGGAGAATATTGTGAGCATTTTTAAAAACACTGGCTTCAACATAGGAAGATTTAACGTTTTCAGGAAACTCTGGAAGTTCCACCTTATTTAAGTATACATCAGCACCTTTAAGGGCATAATTGGAATCAAAAATACATCCAGTTATATTTGTTCTGTTTGAAGCATAAATGGCTCCGCCTTCAGTTAATGCATAATTATTTTTAAAAGTTACATTATTGCATGTAATCTTATGTTCACTAAAAACAGCTCCACCCTTATCGCCTTTAGCATTGATTAAAATCAGATTTTTTAGTGTAACGTTATTTCCGGTAATGTTGAATATCTGGGATTGTTTATTTCCGTCAATTGTATGGCCATTACCGTTAAGGGTGAAATTATCCTTAACAATTAAAATTCCCTTATTTTTATCAGTTGAATTGTTGAAGCTGTAGTCCCCGGTTAAATCCAGGACATTGCCTGCATTTTTTATTTCATAAGTCAAGTCAGTGAATGATGATTCACCGACTGCATAAATATTATCCTGCGTAATTTCCAAAATATCTTGACCATCATCACTTATAGCCCCATCATTAACGTTGTCTGCTGCACATACAGCCCCCACCGACATGGTTAAAACAAGCATGACAATCATAATCTTTAAAACATCCATAATCATCACAGTTTAAATTTTTATGAAAAATATTATTTAAATCTATACATTTGAATTTAAATGTTTAATTGTGTGTTAAATTGTTTAAAAAAAAGAATAAAAAAGGATTAAATGATTTAATCCTTGATTGTAATTGTATTTGCGATTGCCATTCCATCATACATTGAGGTAATGATGTATTTTCCGGCCATCAGATTTATGTTTAACTTAGCTATACCTTCTGAATTACTTGTACGAGTATATAATACTCCGTTGATGTTGAAAGTAACATCAGCATTAGCGAGAGGTTTGCCCTGACCGTCCAGGACCATTGCATTGAATGTTGAACCGTCTTTGTATTTCATTTCCATATCGTTTCCAATTAATGTCGGCAGGACTGTGATGTTATATGACACCATAAGGCCTGTAAGCGGATCTGTTGCCGTCAGGATGTATTCTCCAGGAAGCAGATTAATGTTTAGCTTTGCGGTTCCGTTTTCATTGGTTAGACGATTGTAGAAAACACCATTGATGTTCATGGTAATGTTTTTGCCTGCTACAGGATTACCTGCAGTATCAACTAATGTGACATAGAACTGTGAAGCGTTTCTGAAGTATTTGACCAAGTTATCACCTAATAATGTAGGTATTACTGTAATGTTGTTTTCAACTGTTGTATCGTTGAATGTGGTTTTGATTGTGTAATTGCCAGGATTAAGATTTATTGCTATTCTGGCAGTTCCGTTTTCATCACTAAAACGGGTGTAATTCATACCATTGATTTCAAAGATTACGGTTTCGTTTGCAACGGCAATATTTGCTTCAAACATGGAATCGTTTTTATAGACTTTAACCAGATCTTTGGTATAAATAGCTAAATCTTTAGTATATGCTTTTATAAAAGCAATATTACCTTTTTTGATGAAATCAATCCACTGATTATTTTCATAGACATAAGTCATATTGTAATCATAATGGACTCTTGTATCACTGTTTTCAATGAAAGGAACAGATTTTGAAGCTATTACTACATAAAATTCATCACCTTTGGTAAGTAGTATATTTTCATCCAATGGGATTGTATGGAATCCGAAGAATGGAGATACACCTTTTTGAGTCAATACTATCTCATCATTTACAATAATTTGAATGGTATAATTGATGCCTTCACTTTCAAAGTATGTTCCAACAGCCGCAAGGGCGTCATTGCCCAAAGCTATAAATTTATTGGAATAAATACCACTTTTATTATAAAAATCACCGTCCCATGTAATGGCATGCTGATAATTTTTATCGTATGTTTCATTATTTGCAAGTATCATTGCCATAAAGTTATAATCTGTTATATTACCTATGCATAATGATTTATCATAGTATGAAACATAGAAGTAACCTTTATCTCCCCACTCTGTTCCCCAGCTGTTTTTACAAATCCATGCTCCATCGCCTTCAGGTTTTATGTAGAAATTATCCTTGGAGAAATTGTCATCCCATCCGACTACAGATATTGCGTGAGATGGACGCATAGTTTCATTACAGTACTGTGAATATGTTTTAGGATAATAATAAGGAGAGCTTTCATCAAATGTACTCTGTGCATAAATGTTTGCATCCACTGAACCAAATGCAAGAATTGCAGATTTAACATCAGTAACGTTATTTGGAATAATCATAATGTCCTGAACGTGAACACATTCATCTGAAATTATTACTGGTGAAATCTTTCCAAGTTCATCATATGAATCATAATCTTTTGGAAATGCTCCTAGCCAGCTTAATAAATATGATGTTCCGTATAATCCTGTTCCGGATTCAGCAGGATTCATATATCCAAATTTGGAGTATCTTAACATTATGTTTTGCATATTATTTTCTGAAAAATCAGCCGCCAATCCTGTTTCTTTTAATAATGCGGATTCCAATGCACCGGTAGGACCGAATGTCCAGCAGGATCCCATCCTGCCCTGATTTTTGACCGGAGAAACCCATCCCCAATCACGTAAATCAAATTTGGATGGAGTTGCATTAACATTTATGGTATTGTTAAGTGATTCAAGTTCAATTCCTCTTTGTGCCATTATTGTTGTATAAAATTTATTTTCCAGTGAATATGTGTCATTATAATACATATTATTTTCTAAATCATACTCCCTATCAAAATCAGAGTATATTGCATTTGAATTGTTGAAAAATATGGATTGTTTAATAGTAAAATTTGCATCCAATACATATATTCCATTACCTACTTCTGCAAAGTTATTTGCAAACTTAGAATCAGACATAATTAATGTAATAAAATCACCATATATTCCCCCACCATATGCTGTATAATCATCAGATACAGGGACTACATTTGAATTGAAAGTATCATTGCGCATTATAGCACTAACAAATGAAAGGTAGGCTGCTCCACCACCATATACTGCTTTATTTGAAGTGAATACTGTATTGATCATAAACAAATTACCTCCAAGCTGCATATAAGCCCCACCAAATCCAGAAGAACAATTATTGAACGTACAATTTAAAACTAATGCTGTTCCCTCTCTTTGACGGTCACTACCAGAGATATCAATAAATACAGCTCCACCATTTTTCTGGGATCTGACATCAGTGAATCTACAGTCTCTTATAATTACTGACATATCATTGATGCTTTTAAATCCTATTGCTCCTGCGGTCTTTTTTGCAGTCAGGTTTATAAAATCACAATTATCAATAATAGTTGTACTGTTTTGAGAAAAAACTGCAGTGGAATAATTTGACTGAATATTTGAAAACGTAGTATTTACAATCTCACCACTACCCTGGGCGGTTATATAAATTAAACCCCAGTTTACTTCTTCATCACTTATAAAAGTTCCATTAGACAGAGCAAAATAATCATTATTTTCACAATAAATAACATCACCAATATTTGCATGATTGTTTATGAATTTATCATTATTACTTGTGTGGTTTGCTACATTTGTAATAGCACCACCAAAATCCTTGGCAGTATTATTTATAAAAGTAACATTGGTTGTATTTAAGTTTCCACCATCAAATAATGCAACAACCGCACTAGAAATAAATACAGCACCACCGGCAAAATCTGCTATGTTGTTTGAAAATATTGTATTGGACACATTGGAACTTCCGTTCACCAGAAGTGCTCCACCTTTTGGAGCTTTATTTTTGTTGAATAGTGAATTGCGTATTATAGAATTCAAATCTGTGTAAATTGCTCCTCCCATTTCTTTAGCCTGGTTGGCGTTGAATGTTGAATTGTTTACTGTAGTTTCACTATGTATGAACAGTGCCCCACCAGATAATGCCTGATTTCTGTTGAAAATTGAATTGATTATTTCAGTATTTCCCAATATGGAGACTGCTCCACCTACTTCTGCTTTGTTTTCGTTGAATAGTGCATCATTTATTGTAATCTTTCCATTTAAAAAGACTGCTCCACCACTTCTGGCATAGTTGTTGTAGAATGTTACATTGTTTAAAGTAAGTGAGCCCATCACATATATTGCTCCACCAGATTTTTCCGGCCTGTATCCATTAATAAAATTAACGTTGGAAATCGTGACGTTATTTCCTGAAATAACGAATATTCTTGACTGGAAATTTCCGTCAAGTGTATGGCCTCCTCCATTAATTACAAAATTATCCCGACTAACATTAATTCCCATTTCATCATCAGTTGCATTGTTGAAGGTATAATCCTTGGTTAACTCCAAAACCATACCTGCATTTTTTATTTCTCCATCTAAGTCAGTGAATGATGATTCACCGGCCGCATAACTTTCATTTTGCGTGATTTGCAAAGTATCTTGACCGTCATCACTTATAGCCACGTCATTAACATTGTCTGCTGCACAGACAACCCCCAGAGACATGATTAAAACAAGCATGACAATCATAATCTTTAAAACATCCATAATCATCACTGTTTAAATTTCTATAAAAAATATTATTTAAACATATACATTTGAAGTTAAATGTTTAATTGTGTATTAAATTGTTTAAAAAAAAAGAATAAAAAAGGATTGAGTAATTTAATCCTTGATTGTAATTGTATTTGCGATTGCCATTCCATTATACATTGAGGTAATGATGTATTCACCAGGCATTAAGTTAATGTTTAATTTTGCTGTACCAAAACTGTCAGTTAGCCTGTTGTAGAACACACCGTTAATGTTGAATGTTACAGATTGATATGCGTAAGGTTTGCCCTGACCGTCAACCAAAGTTGCCTTGAATTGAGTTCCGTCACGATATTTCATATTAATATCAGTAGCGTTCAATACAGGCAATACTTTGATGTTATTAGATGCAACACAACCTTTGTATTCAGCAGTAATGACATAATCACCAGGCTGCAAGTTAATGTTTAACTTAGCAACACCGTTTGCATCTGTTTGACGGGTGTAAAATACACCATTGATGTTGAATGTTACACTTTCACCTGCTCCGACAGCTTTACCGTCATCACCTAAAACTTTAACAGTGTACTGTGATGCATTTCTGTAGTATTTAACATTCCTTCAGGCAAGTAATTACCCTGACTGTCACGGAAAGTAGCCCAATATTGTGTTGCGTTTCTGAATACTTTAATGATGTCAGTACCGTTTACAGTAGGTAAAACAGTAACGGTTGCATCAACAGAAGTGCCGTTGTAAGTGACAACAACTGGATATTCACCGGCATTCAAACCGATAGCCATGGATGCCTGACCTTTATTATCGGTTGTCCTAGTATAGTTTCTACCATTAATATAAATGCTTATATTGGCATTTGCAATAGGATTGCCTTTAGTGTCAGTAAGATTTACAACAAATCTTTCTGGACCATGATAATATTTGGTTAAGTTTTCAGCAGTTATGATGAAGTCATTTTCAATGGATACAGGACAAATCAGATCGAATCCAGCGTATTTATCATCACCAGGATAGGTTACAGTTGCATTGTAATCTCCAGCAGGAACATCACTTAAATCAAAGCTTGCAACACCATCTTTAATAGGTGCGACAAAAGTTTCATTGCCAATAGTCAAAGTTACATTACCGGTAGCGTTTTCAGGAACAGCAACAGTAAGAGTACTATTCACCATAGCGATTTCAGGTTCAAATGCAACTTTAGACACAGTAACAGTAACAGTAGTATTAGATGGAGCATACTTATCAGTTCCAAAGAATGAAACACTAATAGTAGCAGTACCTTCACCACGAGCATCAATAATACCAGTTTCAGCATCAACATAAACCACACCAGTATCATTACTCATAAATCTGACATCACCTACAGCATCCTCAGGAGTTAATTCATAAGTAATATTTGCTTCATCATCAACAAATAAACTCTCAGTAGTATTAGCAGAAATTTCAGTAGGAACTTTACTTATAACAGTAGTATTAGACGCAGCATACTTATCATCACCAAAGAATGAAACAGAAATAGTAGCAGTACCTTCACCACGAGCAACAATAATACCAGTTTCAGCATCAACATAAACCACACCAGTATCATTACTCATAAATCTAACATCACCCTCAGCATCCTCAGGAGTTAATTCATAAGTAATATTTGCTTCATCATCAACAAATAAACTCTCAGTAGTATTAGCAGAAATTTCAGTAGGAACTTTACTTACAGTAACAGTAGCATTACCTTCACCCACAGCCATAACAACACCATAATCATTTACATGAATAACATTTTCATCACTAACAACGAAAGATAAATTACCAGCATCAGAAGGCATTAAACTGACAACAGGATCAACAACATCACCAATTACCATATCCAAAGTCTCATTTTGAATAAGAATTTCAGTTGGTATTTTATCAACAATTACAGTAGCTCCAAGCACAGTTAACTTTTTGAAATTTGATATTTTTGCATTTACATAATATTCTCCAGTTTCGTTGAAAGTATATTCTACTGTAAAATTATTTTTAGAGGTTGAAATTTCATCCCCATTGGAAATTACATATGTTAATTTTTTATTAATTTCAACAATATTTTTATTATCATCATAAATGACTGCATTTAATGTCATTGGAGCATTAACATATTTATAAACTGTTTTGTTATCCAATACATTTAAATAAGTAGGAGATATAATTCCTCCATCATAAACATAAATCACTTTATCAAAATTATTATTTTCAAGATAAACTAATCCAGAAAAATCATAAAATCCATCAACATGAACAGAGTAATTAGCATCACTATTTGAGATAATACAATTTGTAATATTTCCAATTGCACCACCCCACTCAATTACAGCACCATTGTCTTTAACTGAACTGTGGTTAAAATTACAATTAACAATTTTACCATTTTCTCCACCCCAGTTGACTGCACCTCCACCATTCACAGCACTGCAATTTATAAAATCACAATTATACAATAAACCGTCATTTCCTTCTCTCCAATAAACTGCACCACCTAAATTTCGAGATTGACAATTGATAAAAGTACAATTATGTATTACACCATATTTACTAGTTCTCCAGTAAAGTGCACCTCCTAAATCAGTAGAAGTACAATTTATGAATGTAGAATTAATTATTTGTCCATAAGTACTAGTTTCCCAGCGTATTGCACCACCCCATTGACCAAGAATATTCCTAAAAGTACAATTGATAATTTTACCATTTTTATTATTGCTTAACCAATAAACAGCTCCGCCACTTTTACCACAAGAAGCGTTAAGGAAATTACAATCACAAATCAATCCGTTATCACCAGCCCAGCTGATAATACCTCCAGCAGTGTTAGCACGATTGTTTATGAAAGTACAATTACGTATTATCCCATTTGGATTGAGAGCATCAATTGCTCCACTATCTTCTGCTCTATTATTTATGAAAATACACTTAGTTAAATTTGAATTGTCACCATTCCAATTTAATGCTCCACCACTACCCATAATAGCTGTATTATTATCAAATATACATTCAGTTATTAAACCGTTTGCAACACTTGAATAAAATACACCCCCATTAATTTTAGCAGTGTTATTTGAGAAATTACATCCGGAAATTATATAATCTTCACAAAATCCAAAGTAAAGTGCACCACCATTATTTGTCTCAGCAGTATTATTTATAAAACTACTATTGGTTAATTTTAAATTAGGACTATAACTAATATACGCTGCTCCACCAACAGTATAACCATTATTATCACTGAAAGAACAGTCAGATATTAATGCATTTTGAGAACGATATAAATAAAGTGCACCTGCAGCATTTAATCCGAAGTTTCTAGAAAAAGTAGACTTTTTTATTGTTCCATTTGGCGCATTCCATCTTACAGCACCACCATAGACTTCAGCAGTATTATTAAAAAAATAACAGTTGTCAATTACACCGTTTTGACCATACCAAACAACTGCACCACCATAAGCCTGTGAATCTTCATCTTTATATATATTATTATTTGTCAATAAACAGTTTTGTAGTGTTCCATTATCACCGGACCAGTGAATTGCACCCCCAAATCCGGTAGCATTCCCACATAAGAGAACAATATCTTTTAAAACTACATTATTTGCAGTAATATTAAATATTCTTGAAGTATGATTAGCATTTATGAAATTTTCATTACCTATAATTGTTATGGATTTATTTATGAGAATTTCAGAACTTCCGTCCTGAATAATTTGATTTTTTAAAACTATTGTGTCGCCTTCACTACAATTAGAAATCTCATCCGAAAGCTCAGAAAACGTTGTTGCATTACTTTCTTTAACCTCATGACTTTCACTTACACTTAATAATTCACTAGTATCATCAATATTTTTATTACATACTGTCAAATCATCACTTGCATAGACAGCACTTAATAATAACAGGAAAAGAGTCAATGCAAGTAAAGATTTAATTATCTTATTATTCAAATTAAAAACTCCTATAATTTTATAATATATATTATATAATAATAATTAATAAAAATTTGGAAACTGCAAATTTTTAGGACTTTTTTCGATTTTCTATCCTGCCCTTTTTTCTTGCCATAATGTAGTCAAATATTCCTTCAGGATTTTTATCTAATGTATTAAAATAATTTTCTAGTTTAATGTTGTACTTTCTAATCGTTTTTCTATGAATATTAATTACTTTATGTAAATGTGAAGAGATTACACCATACAATCCACCACACAAGAATTAGGAAATAAACCTGTCGATACAAGATACAATAACGGTGAGTATATAAAAAATACTGAAAATATGCCAGTCAGCAGTATTAAATATGATGACCTACAAAAAGAAATGGAAGACATTCTTTCCCCATACATACATAAAGATTCACAAAATTCAGGTTTTTGATTCCGATTCCGGATTTTTAAGAATGAATATACACATACCAACCAATTCAGATCTTGACATTTAACTGTTTATAATAACTGGGAGGAGATGTCTGCTGCTTTAGGTCAGCAATCTTCTTCTAATCAATAATTAAAAGTACTTACGAGTACTTAACCTTTTTTTATTTAATATTTTTTCTAATTTTAATTGTTTTAATCCAGTTTTTTGAAATTCATTCAGATTCCATCAGAAAAAATTCCAGTAGAGTTTGAAAGTGAAAACTACATATTCAGAAGCATATCCCCATTATCACGGAATGATGAAATATGATGGAAAAATCACTGCCCCAATATCTTCAAGAATATTGGATTCATGAGGAATTATTATTGCAACAATGCATAAAGGCAATGATTTAAATGGTACTTTTTTAAATAATCATGATGTGATGAATGAAAGTGTCTTCAGTATGAAAATACATATATACGTCACATGAAAAATATTATATTTTTTTGTCAAATATTTGACTGCATAGTATCTGAACCGCCCCATCTAAAAGAGGGCATGTAGTTCAATTTAATCAAAGATTTTGTCATTGAATCATAATTGTCAATATTCCATATATCGTTTGGTCGTTGAAAAAACTATGTATATATCATGTTTTGTAATGATTGAAAAAATTAATTAAAACAACAAACTAAATTTTCTATTTGAGTTTTAGTAGTTAAAATGATGAGCATATGAACTATCGCATTCGTTTTATACGAATTATTACTTTTCAAGCGCTCTCTCTCAAGGTTTTTAATAATTGAGAAATAAAAGTGGTTAATATGATGAATGACGAGCTATTCAAAAATTTCACAATAAGTTGTAACCATGCTATTGGGACAACACAAAGCTATGAGCTGTCTTTGAGAAAGTACTGCATCTATTTTGACATGTCTCTTAAGGAACTTCTTGAGGAGGCCGAAGAGGATGAGATGAACGGTGTGAAATGGAAGCACAGTAGGTTGAAATCAAAACTGGTTGAATACAGGCATTACATGTTTCAAAACTATGCTTCCGGAACCGTCAGAAAGGAAATGAACTGTATCATCTTTTTTTACAAGTTCTATGACATAGAAGTATTGGATTTGCCTAAAGTCAATGACAAAAACATCCAGAAGCCTGCTCCGATATATTTTAAGGACCTGCCGGATAAGGAAGTGATAAGGGAGGCCTTTCAGATTGCATCTCCATTGATGAAAGCTATCATACTGTTTTCCTGCTCCAGCGGATGTGCCAGGACTGAAACATTGAGCCTGACAATAGGTGATTACATTGAGGCATTGTCTGAATATCTGCCAAGACATAGAATGGACATATTTGAGGTTATTGATTATCTAAATGATGTCGATGATGTTGTTCCGACCTTCAGTATTTTAAGGAAAAAGACAAACAAGTATTATCTTACATACTGCAGCCCTGAAGCTGTAAAAGCTATTAATGCATATCTGCTGCTGCGGGATAAGCC
This sequence comes from uncultured Methanobrevibacter sp., assembly GCA_900317865.1. Lineage (GTDB taxonomy): Archaea > Methanobacteriota > Methanobacteria > Methanobacteriales > Methanobacteriaceae > Methanocatella. The sequence continues at coordinate 15,719 of ONIK01000057.1, forward strand.
AATAACTGATGAAAGTCCGCTCTTTCAAATCAGCAGGACATATATGGTCCAGTCATTTGAGATGATTAATGACACTTTAGGTCTTGGAAGGGTTGGACGATACCGCAGGTTCAGAAGTCATATGCTTCGCAAGTTCCATGCTTCAGCTTTATATAATGACGGCATGAGCATAGACAAGGTCAACGATTTGCAGGGAAAGGCCAAAAACAAAACCGATGCAGCATACTTCATGACCAATCCCGATGATTTGAAATATGAATATATTCAGCATCTTCCTGCTGTTACTATAAATACTGATGTTGAAAAGCTGTCTGTCAAATCACCTCAGTTCATTCAGATGGAAAAGGAAAATGAAGCATTAAAATCAGAAGTGGGTGATATGAGAGGTGAACTTGAGGAAATGAGAGGTTTGAAGAAGGAACTTTTAGGCATCATTAATAAGGTTGGTGAGGGGTCATGATAGATATAAAAAGTATTAATGATAGCATTTGACATGTGTTGAATGATATCATTGCATCATTATTGATTTCATCTTGTTACGAGTGATTTTATGGTCAAATCTAAATTTTTAAAAAATTTCGGAAAAATATATATTAAACCTAGTACTAATTATTAATTATATTTTCAGGTGATAAAATATGACAATAGCTATTGCATTAAAGATTAATGATGGAATTGTTCTTGCAACTGATAGTGCATCAACCATAGTTGGAGAAGAAATTGAAGATGGAGTACGTTCTGTTCGTCATACTTATTTTACTGCAGATAAATTATTCAATCTTAAAAAAGGAAGTCGTATAGGAGCTATGACTTGGGGACATGGCAGTATAAATAATGATTCCATTTCAACTTTAGTTAAAGATTTCAGAAAAGAATCTGAAAAAAAAGAATATGATTCTGTTGAAGCTATTGTTAATGATTTCAAATCATTTTTAGAAAATAAAATTGCTCCAAAAACTTCAGTGGGATTTCTTATTGCAGGTTATTCTAAAGGAAAAGGTCATCCTGAAATGTTTTTAATTAATATTGATAATGGAAATATTGAAGAACCTAAAGAACTTAATGCAGATGATCCTCTTTCTATTTCATGGTTTGGAGAAACTACTTTCTTAAGTAGATTATTGTTAGGGCTTGATAAACGATTAATTGAAATATTAGAAGATAATGTAGTAGATAAGGAAACTATTGATAATATTCTTAAAGATTGTAAGGAAAAATTACAGTTGCCATTAGGTGTTCCAGCAATGCCTATTCAGGATGCAATTGACCTTGTTAAATTCTTAGCAGACATTTCTGTTAATTCATCAAGATTTGTACCTGGAGCTCAAGTAATTGGTGGTCCAATTGATATTGCCGTAATTACAAAACATGAGGGTTTCAAATGGATACAAAGGAAACATTATTATGATAAAGATTTAAATTTAACTACTATTATGGAGGATGAATAATATGAGTCATTGTTTTTCCACATTTAAATCTACAGATGGATACAACGAACTAAACAACCAACATGCTTGTGTTATTGTGGGAGATTTGAATTTACAAACTTCTACATTCAATGTTCCTAAACAAATCGATAATTGCGATGAATATTACGGTTTTTTAGGACAATTGAAAAAACTTCATGATAAAGTTGATTCTGGAGATTTAAGTGATTTTACAGAGTTAAAATTATGAATAAATACAAAATACAAATCATTAATCCTTGTCAAGAGTTTCTTGATGATTTAAAGGAATATAATATTCCTGTTCATGATCAACTTTGTGATACTATTAAAGAAGTTATTTCTGATCCATTTAAAAGTAAATTTAAAAGATTGGAAAATTCCGATAGGGATAGGAGAGCTCGTTCAGGGAATTTTAGGATTGTGTATTTTGTAAAAAATGACACTATTTTCATAACTAAGATTGGTCAACGTAAAAATGTTTATGAAATGGATGTAGGATGCCCTAAATTCAGCAAAAAGAAATTAAGAAGTTTATAATCTATTTTTATTTATATTCTAGATTTGAATAATATGTAATGTTTATTTAAAAAGAGTATAATAACTCTATCTATTAAAAAACAACATATAAATCTTTAGTTTTTATATTAATTTAAATTCTTCTAAACAATTTTTAGTAGCTTTTATAAAATATTCTAAAAATCGAATCATAAAATATGTTGAAATAAAAATTACTATACAAACAATATTAATTTCTACTAAAACGCTATAATTTCCATTTAATGGAATTGACCAATCATATAACTTAAAAATATTTAAAATCACGAATAATAAAAATAAACCAAAGCTAAAAAATATAATAAATATTGTTGATTTAAAATAATCGACTCCAATTAATTTCATTTTATTTTTAGTAATCTTATTATTTAATACGGTATTGTATGTAAATGCGAGCAATCCTAATGTTGCAGTCATTAAAACAAAGGTTAATGATATTACAATAATATCCATTAAATTTTCAGCAAAATTTTCCAAGAAAAATGAGAATATGTGAGGGTATATAAAATTTAAAACATTAAAGACTATCAAAGTCAATAATACAAAATAAGTTATATTTCTTTTTTGAAAATTAGGTTTTATGTAACCATAATAAATTACATTAATTGAACTTAAAATGAATAAGAAAGACATACAAATATTTAAAAAAATCTGTATGTAAGTTGGATTATATTTAATTTGATAGCCAATCATTAACGGTAACACTATAATCATTATCATAAATATAATTTTACAAAATCTGATAAAATTAGTAGATTTAGTAAATTTATTAAAAAAATGGTGTAAATTATAATTTAAAGAATATTTTTCATACAATCTATCAAATACTCTAAGAATATTTACAAAATAATCAAATGCAAAAAATCCGCATAAAATTAATAATAATCCAATAGTAAAATATTCTAAATAAACGGAATGATATTTTAATGTGAATGAAGAGATAAATCCAATATTAACTAACATATAAAATAGAATGTACCATTTATCTTTAATTAAATTTAAAAGATTATGCATAGAATTAGTTTGATTTTTAAACTTATTAAAACATGTAGTTAGTATTTAATGAGTTTTTAATAGCAAATTTAACATAATTTTAATTAGATTTATATAACTTAATTCTATTAATTATTAATACGGGTTATTTAGGTGGGGGTCATGTTTAAAGAAGATTGTCCAATATCTTTGTTAGATGATGATAAATTAAATAGGCGAGAGTTTGCAGAATCATTAGCTCAAGCTATTATAAATTATGATAAAAAACATTGCTTAACTATCTCATTAATGGGAAAATGGGGTTCTGGAAAAACTTCAATTATTAATATGGTTGAAGATTATTGGGATGTTGATGAAAATATAGTTATCCATTTTAATCCTTGGTATTTTTCC
>ONIK01000062.1 GCA_900317865.1 uncultured Methanobrevibacter sp.
CACCTCTTCATTTATCCATTCATCAAGAATGCAGACTGCCGCAGGATTTCCTTTAAATATCTGATTGGTAAAAGCATCAACAACATACTGTTTCATTTTTTACACCCAAATATATTTTTTTCATTCAATATCCTTAATGTTTGTGTAACAGTAAATAATTTTAAAATTTATATAATTCGGGGGTTAATATTATGTTTTGAGTGAAAAACATTGAAAAAAAGATTTTTAAAATTGAATAAGGATAAATTTGTTAAACAAATTTTGACACATCCTCATTCAACATATATAACTGCTGGCTGGTACTGTGCCAGCCAAACATCCTAAGATGTTATGTAATATTATGAACATCAAAGTATATAAAAGTTTCATTTATTCTCATTTCCAAATTAAAGCAATAGTTCATTCTAAAAACAATTTTATATTCTGAAAGCATTGTTTATTTTTAAAAATAATAACTTATAAATAGTTTTAAGACAAAATATCTAATTCTAAAACACTAATATAATAGTATATGGCTGCTGGTGTTTTTATGAAGTGGAAAGAGCATTCGATTAAAAACACTCCAATCAAATTTGGAGAATTGATATTGTGGTAGTTGAAAATATGGTGCTTGCTATCTCTTATTTGTTCCTGGCAAGTTACTATGTATTGTTGGCCATTAACTTGTTAATGTAAAAACAATCTATGATGTCGAATTGGAAGCCTAGTTGGATTTCATCCGAAATTTTCTAATTTGATAAACTGACAATTTAAATGACAATTAGCTTTAATATGTGTTTTATTGCTTCCTTTTTTACACATAGTTCAAAAAAGCATTATTATTTCCACTTTAAAAACACCAAAATATTTTGATAATATTTATATGGGTTGATATTAAACATTATAATGTAAGGGCTAAAAGTACATTATATTTTGTATAGTATACGGGCAAAATCCTTTTTAAATGATTTTTAAACTTTATATTCTTTGTTGGAGTTTTATATTGTTTTTTTTATATTATATATTCAATGCTTCTGCAATGTCTTGTGCAAAATCAGAGATGTGGGATTGGTCATTGTCTAAGAATATAACAATGAGTTGCCTATTTTGGAAAATTAAAAGTTAATAAAAGACGTGAGTCACACTCAAAATTTGGAAGATTTTTTTTATGTTTTTACTATTTCAGAGTATCGCTTAAATTGGATGATGTTGTATCTATATGGATAATGTTGGATAAAATTGTTGTATACATATTTGCGAAATCTTCAATCATCTTATCGGAAAATCTGTTTGAATGTGTGATGAATAATGTATAGTCATCACCGTTTTCGTAAATCTGAACAAAGAACTCTGTGAGAAAATCACTGAACTGATTAAGGATATGATTATAAATTTCCTCAAAGTTGATACCATCAATTTCGACATTGCCTTCAGTAAAATCATCTGCAATCCAATTGGGAATATATTGGAATAATATATTTACTTCAAAATCATATTTCTGACAGAGTAATAAAATTGGATAATAACTATGCCTTAATACTCCATAAACAGTATCTGCAACATCCCGGAGATATGAATTGATATATTGGTCTTTGCAGTCTATAACTACAGGCATTACATTGGATGTCATGCCTATGAAATTTTCGTTGAATCTATCACGTCCATTTTCAATTATTGTAAATATGACCTTATTGCCGTTTACAAAGTGTGATAATGCATAGGAAAATACACTGGTGAATAATACATTTTTACTAATTCCGGCATCATGTAAAAATGATTTAAATGCTACTTTATCAAATTCCAAATCATAAGATAAAATATTATATCCTTCAGCTAATGGATTATCTTCTAGTAAAATACCCACATCATCAAGATCCGACAGCATAGGCTGATAAAATTTATCTGCTTCATCGAATTTTTCAGTATTTTTGATTTGATGCGTGAAAGCCGAGGACTTTAAAAATGTATCATCGAAATCAATACTACCTTCATCAAGAAGAGTCATGAAATCCTGTTTGAATACGCCTGCAGAAGTAGCATCAAAAATGATGTGGTGAATCATATAAAATAAGAAATATGATTCTTCAGATTCAACAATCATAAACTTAGACAGATAATTATATAAATCAAAACTTTCAGAAAAGAAATCAATAATAATATCTTTATCAATTTTAGATTTTACTGAAATTGGAGGTTTATTACCCTTAACTAAATATGGATAGTCTCCTTTAAATAATTTTATAGTAGTTTTAAGTATTTTATAAAGGCCATTTATATCTCTTATTCCATATTGTCTAATTATATTCATGATTTTTTTCATTCCGGATTTTCCAGTCGTTTTTGTTAAATCCTTAATCAAATCCATGTTAGAGACATCATTATCGTTTTCCTCATACCTCTCACTTAAATGTGTGCTTAAAATAGGATGCATATCCAATAACGCATCTAAAGAATCGGTTATCTTTTCAAGACCATATTTCCCGGAAATAGGAATATAACCTGGTATATGGTATGCATTTACCTTATTGTGGATGTTTACATCTGCAATTACATTGATTTGCGCTGAATTCAATGGACAACCATCATCTAAAGAATAAATGTCCAGATCAAAGGAAAATTCAGACATGTTTTTTGCGATTGCCTCAGGTGTGCGGAAAGTAAGGATATCCGCCATGGTAACATTATCGGATTCAATATAATTCAGCAGCTTAACAGCAATCAATGAATCTCCACCCAGACGAATGAAATCATCATATATGCTGATTTTATCCAGATTGAATGCCTTTTCAAATGCTTCAACGATTTCTTTTTCATTTTCATCTCTTGGAGCGGCATACTCTACATGAAGACTGTCTCTATTTACATCAGGCAAAGCACGCTTATCCACTTTACCGTTAACATTCAAAGGAATTTCATCTAATTTCATGACAAATGAAGGAACCATATAATCCGGTTTACGCTCACTTACATAATCTTGAACCCTATCAGATAATTCATAATTAGTTAAATTACTGGATGATACTACATAAGCAACTAATTCATTATTGCCATTATTTTTCATTGTTTGGATAGTAACATCTTCAATATCATCCATACTTCTTATTGTTGATTCCACTTCGCCCAATTCTACACGGTTTCCACGAATCTTAACCTGATTATCACGACGACCTACCAATCCTAAACTACCATCAGGTAATATGCGTACAATGTCTCCTGTACGATATAATACACTATATTCATCTTCATCAAAAGGATTATCTAAAAATGCTTTATCTGTTTCTTCTGGGCGATTTAAATAACCTTCAGCAATCTGATAACCTGCAAGATACAACTCGCCAACAGCACCTATAGGAACGCGCCTACTTTCATTATCTAAAACATAAGCCTTAGTATTATAATTTAATGAACCTACAGAAGAAGAATCAACCTTATCTGAATTTTTAATTGAAGATATGAATACTGTAAATTCTGTTGGGCCAAATGCATCAACCAACAAATAATCTCCAGAGTTTTTAAATTCACCTAATTTTTCACCACCCACCAATAAGACATCTAAAGAAATGTCATCAACATTTTCCATGAATAATTTACTTACCTGTGAAGTAATAAGCGTATGAGAAACATTTTGACTGATGAAATACTCATTAAGTAAATTAGTATTCAGTCTTACATCATCCGGAACAATAGATAAACAAGCACCAGAATACAAAACAACAACAACTGCTAAAAGTGCAGCATCAAAACCAATTGTAGAGAATAAACCATAAACATCCTTTACATTAATTTCATATTTGTCCTGATACACAGCAGCTAAATTAACAATAGACTTTCTTGTGATTTTAACACCTTTAGGAATACCTGTAGTACCACTAGTATATAAAATACAAGCTAAATCACCATAAACCACAGGTAAACTAGACAAACTTCCGATTTCACCATTAATTATGTCAGAAATATTAAAAAGAATCACATCTTCATTAACTAAATCTTTAGCATGGTCATAAGTCTCATCACTAACAATAACAACATCAGATCCCGTATCATTCAACATGAATTTTATACGTTCATCAGGTAAATTATCGTCCAAAGGAACATAAACACCACCCATAGACAATATGCCTAAAATTGAAAACATGTACAATTCACTGCGCGGAATTAAAAAGCTAACACAATCGCCAATCTCAACACCAAGACCAACTAACTTCTTGGCAATCCTATCAGCAATAAAAGCACCCTCACCATAAGAATACACACGATTATTATATGAAACCAACATATTATCCGGATATTTGGATAAATTACCATTAAAAGCGTCTAAAATATCACTATAAAGTAAATCATGTTCTGTTTCATTAATATTATCAAGAAGCAGGACATCACTATCTGAAACATAATTAATATCACTTAAATTATATGAACTTAACATTTCTTTTAAAATCAGATTATAAGACCTAGCAAAACGATTTACAAAATCATTGGAATACTTATCAGAATATAGGATTCTTATTCCAAATTTATCATTATCTGCATTAAAAATAAAAAAAGACAAATCCCCAACTGCATCATGTTCCAATTCATCCAAACGATAAAAGTCATTTTTTAACGCATTGGAAAACAACTCATGAGAATACTGAAATAAAATATTTGAATTCAAATCATAATCCCTGGCAAGCAAACGGAAAGGATACAAATCATAAAACATAACCCGATTAACCAAACTGCCACAATACTGGATAAAAGAATCAATAGACTGATTTCTACAATCAACTAATAATGGTAAAGTTCTAACAAACATTCCCACAGACTCGGACAAATCAACATGGCCGCGGCCATCCTCAACCAAATTAAAAGAAACTTTAGAAGAACCTGTAAACCTGGATAATGTATAAGCAAAAACACCACAGAAAAACTGATTGTAAGTAACACCGGACTCTTTTAAAAAGGAATCCAATAAAACACCATCAACATCAAAAGTATCAAAATACTCTCTGTTATCATTATCATCTAATTTAACACAGTCCAATAAATCATAAGTTTCATCCAAATCCACCAACATTTCTTCAAAAAAGTCACTGGCATTTTCCATATAATCCGAGCCCATATTTTCTTCCATTGAGATTTGTCTTAAAAAACCATCATCAACAAAATCCACAATATCTCCATTCAAATTATCCAATAATGAATCAAGAATTATATTGAGTGAAGTTCCATCAATGATTAAATGATGAAAATCCATACACAACAATGATTCATCCTCAACAAATAAAAAACGAACCAAAGACTTATTTAAATCAAATACTTCAACAAAACTGTCTATGTCACTGCTTAAACCGCAAACGATAGAAGGTTCAGCATCGAAATTAAAAGAAACGCCACCTTCATCTTCCATTACGCGTGCACTTAAAACCGGATAAGACTTCCATAACTTCCCTATTGCATTTTCAACATCAGAAAAACTGTATTTTTTCTTGAATTGTATTTTAAACGGATTATTATATGCAGTGCCCATATCTTTTACTTTCTCATCCAAATAAACATTCAGCTGAGACTCAGATAAGGGACATTTATCCTCAAAAGTATAATTAACATCCAATGGGGAATATGCACTTAAATTATACTTAATATGATTGGCAATATTAGTGGGAGTGGCCAGATCAATAATCTCTCTGGAAGATAAACTAACGCCCAATTCATCTTTAAGAATCCTCTGCAGATTCATGGCAGACAGAGAAGTACCGCCCAACTCAATCAAATTATCATCCAATAAAACTGAATCATTAGATAAAACATTCCTAAAAGCATCTAAAACAACATTGAGCGTTTCATCACCAACATTCACATCAGATTCAGCATTAACAATCTTTAATGCATGTTTATCAATTTTACCGTTAGCATTCAAAGGAATTTTATCCAATTTTACAAAAAGAGACGGAATCATATAATAAGGTAACTCACTATTTAAAGAATCCTTAACAGCACTTATATCCAAATCATCACTGGCAGTGTAATATGCCGTGAGCATGTCATTATCCACATCCAAATAAACATCATTTATACCATCAAATGATTTCATAATATTTAATACTTCATTAGACTCAATACGAAACCCGCGTACGGATAATTGATCATCTTCACGACCTAAAATCTCAATTTCACCATTGAAATTATAAAAACCAATGTCTCCGGTATGATACATACGTCTATTTTCATCACAGCTGCAATAAGGATTGTCAACAAAAACACTATTTGTCAAATCCGGCTGATTATAATAACCCGGACTTAAAAAATCACTGGAAATACATATTTCACCAGGAACACCAATAGGCATCTGCATACCATTATCATCAAGAATATAAACCCATGTATTAGCAACAGGCTTGCCGATAGGAACACTATCACCAACAATATTATTTAAATCATAAATATTTGCTATAGCCAATATCAATTCTGTCGTACCGTAAAAATTAACTAAACGGGTATCACTTTCAGTATTGGTTAATTCATTTAGTTTAGCACCTGCCAAAATCAGATACTTTAATTTAATATCCTCATTTTCAAAAATAGGAACACCAATGGAAGGTGGTAAAATCAAATCACATATCTCCTGCTCCTTAAGAGCCTTAACCAATAACAAACTATCTTTCTGCTCCATTTCATTAAAGATTCTACAACACTCACCAAAAATTAATGAAAGTAACAATCTAATAGATGCAATGAAACTAAAGCTAACAAAAGAACCTACTACATCACGGGGTTTTGAATTAAAAATATTTTTAAAAGCAACAGCACAGCCTTTGACTTCTTTGTTTGAAACCATTACTGCTTTAGGAAGGCCGGTGGTTCCTGAAGTGAAAAATATGGCAAGTAAATCATCTCCATCCCCTAAACATTCAACAGAAACATCATAATCCAGATTTAAATCTTCAATATATATTACATCAACATCAAAACTAAAATTATCCGCATATTCCTTAGTTGTTATAATGTAACGAGCTTCACTGATATTTAACATATGTTCTATACGTTTTGAAGGGTAAATGGGATCAATGGGAGTGAATACCGCACCAATTTTATTTAATGCGCAAGCTAATTCGGGAAAATGATAATTCCTTGGAACCATCAAACCCACACAATCACCAAAATCAACACCATAATTGTATTTTAAATCATAAGCCACAGAATTGCTTGACTTTTCCATCTCAGCATATGTCACCTGATTAATTCCGTCATCAACAGCTATAAAATCAGGATATTTTATAGCATTTTCACGAAAAGCGGCGGCGAACGTTTTATTTTTATCAACATCAGCGCTGTTTCCTTTACAAAAATCAGAAAGCAAATCCTTTTCAATGTCACAAAGGATATCCGTTTCATTCACAAACTGATTAGGAGATGAAATAATATTATTGATTAAATGACTTATATTATCTGCCATGTGTTTCATATAAACATCAGAAAATAGCTCAGCATTATATGATAAATCCAAATAATCCCCATAAATATTTAATGTAAAAGCGGACCCTTTACCATTAAAGATGTTTACATTTTCTAATTTTGTGAAATCATAAACCTCATAATAAGACAAAACATCGCCAATATAATTATCAATATCCACTTTAGTATATTCAACAGAATCATTATAAATAGTTTCAATTTTATTTAAATATTCAATAAAGGAGCAATCCTGAATATAAGGTATTTTAAGCAAAGTATACATATCAAATAATGCAGAATGCTTTGTATCTTTTGGAATTATTGTTTTTAGTATAGTGCCTTTTGTTCTGTCAACACGGGTCAGATATAGGGCGAATACTGCAGTTATGAATTCAAATTCACAAACATTATAATCATCTAAAAAACCGGAAATAAACTCATTATCAATTGGAATTCTAATATTTTTATAATCATCTGATTTAATATTATAATATTTAACATAATTTCCAGCATTTAAAAAATGATTTTTCCAATAAATGGAATCAGTCTTAAATTCTGCAGATTTTAAATAATTATTAACATACTTATAGTGATTTAATATGTTATTTTCATAAATATTATTTTTTGGATTATTAAATAATTCAGTGAACTTTTTTATGGATGTGTAATCAAATATGGAGGAGTGAATAATTGCTAAAACGGTTAACTTATTGTCATCAATTTTTAAAACCAAAAACTTATACAAAGAAACATTGACTATATTGTCAAAGGTAAAATCAAAAAATGAATTAGATATTGTTTCAATTTGATTAGCGGATAAATGTGAAGCATCCATAAATTCATAGATATTTTCATTTTCATTATAAATATATGGCTTTAAATTCTCATCCAAACGAATATTCAACCAATACTCTGTTTTTTTGAAAATATCTGCAAGACAATCCTCATCTGCCATTTCTACTTCAAATTTAAACCGAATTTCCTGTAAATCCATAAAAATAAACACCCTATTATTCTGTATTAATTAATATCATGTTTTATAAATATATATATAGACTGTGATTTATTTAATTTTTTGTTAAATTAAGGTCACATTAGGATTTTGTGATATTTTTAAAGGACTTTGTCAATAAATCTGTTTTTTCTTAATTTTACTTATTTCATCAGTTATTTTCTTAATATGAGTAATAAATATTATTTGATGGTTTGAATTAAATAAAATTAAATTTTAATATAGTTTAAAATATTTTTATTTGGTTTGTAACTATACAATTTATTTTTCATTGTATTTTGATTATATATTCAAAAATGAGATATTCTTTAGTTGATGATTAACATATTTTTTGGTTGATGATTAATTTTTTAAAGTTCTTTATATTACTTATTTTATGATTTAAACAATTTGATTAATAATAAAAAAATCATGTTAGTTGATGATTGAGGTTGATGATTAATGTTTTGTGAAAAAATTTTTCTTTATTTGCTTAAGAATGTGGTAAATATACAATTATTCTTGTAATTACCATTTGTAAATGAATTTTTAAAAATTTACTTACTTCAAATGTGAAATTTTTGATCAATCAAGTCAGACAAAATAGTAATTATGCGATTTTTCTCTGCATTACTTTTTATAAGTAAAATTTTAGTTAAAAATTTATTTAATCTGGAGTCTAATATTATGAGTAGAGTCAAAAGTACATTATATTTTGTATAGTATACGGGCAAAATCCTTTTTAAATGATTTATGGTCTTTATAATATCTATTAAACTTTAATATTTATTTTAGCAATGATAACTTGGTATCGGTTATTAAATAGGTTAATAAATTATTATCCTTTCTTATTTTCATAAAAACAGTTTTTTAATTAATTATTTTTTAAAGCTGTTTTTGGCTGTTTTTAGGTGGGTGCTTATATTTTGTATAGTGTTTTTGATATATTGTTCTGTGATAAGATTCATTATCAATTTTGTGTTTTTTCATAAAGTTGCAATTTGAAAATGTTTATTATTAATGAACTTGATATAATAAATTATAAAATTCTTTGGGGATTATGTATGAATAATCGTGTTAAAATTGCTCATGAGTTTGCAAATGCTATTAATTCTGATAA
>ONIK01000058.1 GCA_900317865.1 uncultured Methanobrevibacter sp.
ATAAATTATATGCACTTAAAGGATTTGAAAAGAACTAGTTTTTTAAACATAATGCGTCAACAGATTAAAATTAATATCTAATAAATTCATATTATATATGGGCTGGAAAAAAAATCAATAGGTATTTGATATATTTAATTTCATTATTCATTATTTCTTTAGGAGCTTCCCTATCAATTAAAGCTAATTTGGGAACCTCTCCATTAATCTGTCTTCCATATGTTTGCAGTCTGATTGTTAATTTGAGTCTTGGGGTTGTGATTTTTGTAATCACGGTTATCTATATTCTCATTCAGATTATTCTTTTAGGAAGGGATTTTGAAAAGAGACAATATCTGCAATTTATCATAGGCTCAATATTTTCTTTTTTCGTTGATTTTTCATTGATGCTTGTTAATTTCATCAATCCTTCTAATTATATTAGTCAATTACTATTATTGCTTATAAGCTGTGTTGTAATCGCTTTTGGAGTATTACTGGAAATTCAGACTGAAGTGGTCTATCTTCCCCCAGATGGCATTATTGTAGCAATTGCTAAAGTATTGAATAAGGAGTTTTCACAATGGTTGTTATGTCAGCTATTTTATCTTTTGTATTTCTGGGATATCTTGTTGGAGTGCGTGAAGGTACAGTTATTTCAGCTTTGATAATTGGTCCAATCGTTAAAATACTTAAAAATTACTTTGATCCATATATTTCTAATTTGATTGAATAATTAATAAAGTATTTGATAAATATGTTCTTCATGGTCTTTAATAGTATTTTTTCCGTGTTGATTCTGTATTTTTTTTAAAGATATTTCTTGTCAAATGCTCTCTCAAATAGTTTAAATATTATAGAACAAAAATATTATAATTAAGATTTTTGGGGAAATTAATTATGGCAGAAGAATCTAAAAAACAGATTGTCATTAAGGGAGCTAGGGAGCATAATCTTCAGAATATTGATGTCAGTATCCCTCGTGATGAATTTATTGTAATTACTGGATTAAGTGGGTCTGGAAAGTCTTCATTGGCTTTTGATACGATTTATGCTGAAGGACAGCGTAGATATGTTGAATCATTATCCGCTTATGCAAGGCAATTTTTGGGTCAGATGAAAAAGCCGGAAATGGAGTATATTGAAGGTTTATCTCCAGCTATTTCAATCGATCAGAAAACAACCAGAGAAAATCCAAGGTCAACTGTAGGTACCATTACGGAAGTTTATGATTATTTAAGATTATTGTTTGCAAGAATTGGTATTCCGCACTGTCCAAATTGTGGACGTGAAATATCACAACAAACTATTGGTCAAATTGGGGACAGCATAATTGAAGAGGGCGAAGGCATTAAAATTCAGGTATTATCTCCAATTGTCCGTGATAGAAAAGGTCAGCATAAGGATGTTCTGGAAGATTTAAGAAACAAAGGTTTCGTTCGTGTAAGGGTTGATGGTGAAATCCGTGATTTGGAGGAAGATATTGACCTTGCAAAGACTTACAGGCATAATATTGAAGTGGTTGTAGACAGATTAAAAATCAGAAAAGATGTTGATTTTAAAAGAAGATTGGTTGATTCTCTGGAAACCGCAGCAGAATTTGCAGATGGGTTAATCAATGTATTGTTTACAGCAGACGATGGAGAATATGAGAAAAAATACTCCGAACACTTTGCATGTGTTGACTGTGGAATAAACTTTGAAGAGTTAACTCCTCGTATGTTTTCATTCAATGCTCCTCAAGGAGCTTGTCCTGAATGTAATGGTATAGGTTCAAAGATGGAAATAGACCCTGCGCTGATTGTACCAAATCCTCATTTAACTTTGAATGAAGGTGCTATCGCTCCATGGTCAAAATCCTCTAAGAGAGAAAATTACTATTATCAGATGCTTGAAGCGGTTTCAAATTACTTTAACTTTAGTATGGATGTTCCTTTCAATGAACTTCCTCGGGAGTATCAGGATACTATATTGTATGGATGCAATGACAAGATTCCATTTACTTTTAAAAGAAGAAACAAATCTTATATGGTCAATCGCAGATTTGAAGGAGTAATTCCAAGAATGGAGAGATTATACCTTGAAACCAAATCAAATTATTCAAGAAAATACATTTCAAAATTCATGAGCGACAGAAAATGTCATGTCTGTAATGGTAAAAGGTTACGTCCAGAAGTCCTTGCAGTTACTGTTGGGGGCAAATCAATTGCTGATGTTGTAGAACTTCCAATAAAAGATTCTTATCAGTTTTTCCTTGATTTGGAGTTAACTGAAAGGGAACAGTTTATCGCAAAAGAAGTATTAAAAGAAATCAGAGAAAGATTGAAATTCCTTGTTGATGTGGGACTTGACTATTTGTCAATGGAAAGGTCTTCAGGTACTTTATCCGGTGGTGAAGCTCAAAGAATTAGACTGGCAACTCAAATAGGTTCTGGTCTAGTAGGAGTTTTATATATTCTGGATGAGCCGAGTATAGGTCTTCACCAAAGAGATAATGTTAAGTTAATTGGAACATTAAAAAGGCTTAAAAATCTTGGAAATACTGTTGTTGTCGTTGAACACGATGAAGAAACAATATTGTCTGCAGACCATGTGGTGGATATAGGTCCTGGAGCCGGTGAGCACGGGGGTAAAGTAATTACTCAGGGTACACCGCAGGAAATCATGATGTGTGAAGATTCAGTTACCGGAAGATATCTGTCAAGAAAGGAAGTTATAGATGTTCCTGAAACTCGCCGTGAAGGAAATGGTGAATTTATAACAATTAAAGGAGCAAAACAAAATAATCTGAAAGATATTGATGTTGAAATTCCTTTAGGTAAATTCACTTGTGTTACTGGTGTCAGTGGTTCCGGAAAAAGTAGTTTAATCAATGAAATTTTATATAAAGGAACCAAAGGAGAATTATCTCATAAATTTACTTTTGCAGGTAAATATGATAAAATTGAAGGATTAAAAAATATTGATAAAGTCATAGCTATTGATCAAAAGCCAATTGGACGTACACCAAGATCCAATCCTGCAACATACACGGGAGTATTTACAGATATTCGTGATTTATTTGCAAACACTCCTGAATCTAAAGCAAGAGGCTATAAACCTGGAAGATTTAGTTTTAACGTTAAAGGTGGAAGATGTGAGGCATGTTCTGGTGATGGTATTGTTCAAATAGAAATGCACTTTTTAGCTGATGTTTATGTTCCATGTGAGGTATGTGGCGGTAAAAGATACAATGATGAAACCTTGGATGTCCGTTATAAAGGTAAAAATATCTATGAAGTCTTGGAAATGACTGTAGAAGAAGCATTGGAATTCTTTGAACATATTCCGAAAATACATAAAAAGCTTAAAACATTGGATGATGTGGGATTGGGATATATGAAGATAGGTCAGCCTGCAACTACATTATCTGGGGGTGAAGCTCAAAGAATTAAACTGGCTAAAGAGTTATCAAGAACTAGTACGGGCAATACGTTATACATTTTAGACGAACCGACAACAGGTCTTCATTTTGCTGACATTAAACGTTTGCTTGATGTACTTGCCAGATTGACTGATGCAGGTAATTCAATTGTTGTCATTGAACATAACCTAGATGTTATTAAAACTGCAGACCACATTATTGACTTGGGTCCTGAAGGAGGAGATGGTGGAGGACGTGTTATTGCAACAGGAACTCCTGAAGAGGTGTCTAAAAGCGGAACCTATACTGGTGAATTTTTAGATAAAATACTCAATGAAAACATTACTCCTTATGCAAAAGAATTAATGGATGCTAAATGATTATTTTAGCATTATTTTATTATTTTTTTAATAATTTTAATAATAAAAGAAGTTATTTTTTTTAATCAGTGTTTCATTGTGAGGCAAATCCTCACAATAAAAACACTGTATTTATGGGAATTCTTATATTTAATTTTATTTTTTTTATTCTATTTAAATTTATCATTAAATGTAACAATATATTTTTCAATCAAAAATATTATTAATAAAGATTATATAAAATTAATATTTGAGGAGATAATGTGAATTTTAATTTTTATGAAGCATTTTTAATTTTTATTCGTGGATTATTAATGGGTTCTGCTGATATTGTTCCGGGTGTTAGTGGAGGAACAATGGCACTGATAACTGGAATTTATGGACATTTGATTGAAGCAATCAGTAATATTAAATTTGGATTTTTAAAACCTTTATTTAAAGGTGATTTTAAAGGAAGCTGGAATAAATTGCTTGAGGAATTTGATTTTGAATTTTTAATTCCTTTGGTTTTAGGTATTGGGGTTGCTTTTTTAACATTGGCTAAAGTAGTTACCTATTGTATGGATGTTCATACTGCATTAACATTTTCATTTTTCTTAGGTTTAATTATAGCTTCTGCTGTGGTATTATTTAAAAAACTCAATAAAATCAGTTTAACTTGCATAATATTTGCAGCAATCGGATGTATTTTAACTTATATGTTCGTTAGCTTAAACCCAATAGCTGCTAATCATTCTTTAATTGTTTTGTTTTTTTCAGGAATGATTGCAATTTGTGCTATGATTTTGCCTGGTGTTTCAGGATCCTTTTTATTATTATTGCTCGGACAATACAAATACATGTTAAATGCCCTTCATCAACTTCATTTTACAGAAATAATTGTTTTTATAGTTGGTGCATTAATAGGTATTCTAGGATTTTCAAAAATATTAAATTATTTACTTAAAAATTATGAAGAAGTAACAATGGCATTTCTTATAGGTGTTATGCTTGGATCACTTAGGGTTCCTGGTGTTGAAATAGTTAAGGCCACTGCTTTAAACATTTCCTCATTGTTGCCATGTTTGGTTGTTGCAGTCATTGCCTTTGTAATTATTATAGTCATGGAAACTAGATTTGATTACATTGAGTAATCAAATTCATTCTTTTTTTTAAAATATTATAATGTCTCCACAAAAAAGTTAAATAAAATAAAAAACTCAAATTATATTGATGGCACATAATATTTTTAAAAATTTTAAGGAAAGGAATGTTGCAATTACTGATGGTGTTTTTGCAATCGCTATGACAATTCTTGTTTTGGAAATTGCAGTTCCAACAGTATCCGATATAACCTCAGGAGCTACTTTAAATGAGTATTTTGTAAATTACCTGTTTCCATCTATTTTAATATATTTCTTAAGTTTCTATATTGTTTATAATTTCTGGGAAAACACTGTTTTTCTTTTAAATTTTAAAAAAGTGAGCAATAAGGTATTTTCATTAAATGTTATCACGATGGCAGCTGTCTGTTTAATACCTTTTGCAACAGGATTTCTTTTTCAATTTTATAATTATGTTAATGTAAACATATTTTTTTCATTATTGATTATGGTAATAAGTTTATTATACATTTTAATGTTTTTTTTATTGGTCAGAGATAATTATTCAGAGCATTTTAAGAAAAAAGACGAAATAAAAGAAACTATACATCAAACTTATGATGATGGGATTGAATTATCCAATCTAAAATTGTATGTTAGGGGTGTTGTATTAACATTATTCTATCTGTTGCTCTCACCTCTTATAAGTTCAATAATATCTCTTATCTTGGCATTCGTCTCTCCAGTAGCCAGTTTATTGTCATTTGTATTGATTTTAATTTTAAGGTTTGTAATCAGAATGAAACGTTCAACAACAGATAAATTAGTTGACATAGAATTATCTGATGAAGAAAATGATTTGATTGAAAATATTAGAGAATGCATCTATGGTGATGATTAAATCTTGCTGATTAAAATATGATTGCATACTTTTTTTCATTTTTACATACATTTGTACTAATCATTGTTTGTTTTTAGTTTTTTTTAAATTAATGCAAGTAGTTACATGCGAAAACATTTATATACTCTTTAATTCAATATCTTATTGAATCAAAAGTAATTTGTCATAATAATAAATCTGACTTTATGTGATTTTGTTATTTAAAAAAGTTACTTATTCAAATGAATTATTGGAGGGTTAATATGTTTTGGTTTGACGAATTATTTGATGTTTTATATTATACATTTAAAGAAGAAGATGAGTAATTGATAGAAATTATTTAATTTTTATTAATTCAAATTTTATTTATTATTTAATTTTTATTAACTCAAATTTTATTTATTATTTAATTTTTATTAACTCAAATTTTATTAATTATTAAATTTATATTAAAATATAATGCTAGTTTTAAAGAAGATAAAAAAACAGTGGAGATTATATCCTATAGGTTCACCAAAAGGTGCATTAAATCATAAAAGAGAACCTGAATTTGTAGGTAATATTAAATTTGCAAATGATGATGGTTATTTATCTATTTCTAGATTTGTAGCGGATTATAATTTTAAAGAAAATTCCACTTTAAATGAAAAACTTCTCCCTCCTGGAGAAGTCATAAAACTTCTTCGTTCCCAGGCAGTATTTCTTGCAACTCGTGATGAAAAGGTTGAAAATTTCTTAAAATCATTAAATATTAAGGTCAGATATACTCGAGTGTGCGATTATTGTGCTTATGATGGAAAAATTACTATTATCAACTCTGATTTTTCATATAAATATCATAATCAGTTAATATGTAAGGAATGTGCTTTCGATACAATTAAAAATGAGATCAAACTTCAGGGTTTTGATAAAAAGATTTTTAGAAATCTTAAAAGTACTCTGGAAAAAACTGGGAATTTGGAAAAGACATTATCTGTCATTGATCCTCATTTTAATCCATTAAAAAATAAGGATTTGACCTTATTTGATAGGACATCTTCAAAGTCAAAACTAAAGATTCCTACAGCAGAAATGAAACGTTTAAAAATCAATCATGATTTTAGAGACATTTTAATTGAAAATGGTAATGATAAACTTTTGCCTGTTCAGTATTTGGCTATTCATGAGGGATTACTTAAGGGAAAAGACCTGCTTGTTGTAAGTGCAACGGGAAGTGGTAAGACTTTGGTCGGTGAGCTTGCAGGTATTTCAAAAGCTTTGAAAGGCAAAAAATTTATTTTCCTTACGCCATTGGTGGCTTTGGCTAATCAGAAATATCGTGATTTTAAAAAGAAATATAAAAAGCTTGGCTTGAAAGTAGCAATTAAGGTTGGGCGCAATCGTGTAAAGGCTAAAGGCGAACTAAAATTGCCAGATTCTGATGTTTCCAATGCAGATATTGTTGTTGCAACATATGAAGGGATTGATTTTTTACTTAGGAACGGAAATTCAAATACATTAAGCAATTTGGGTGTAGTTTTAATTGATGAAATTCATATGATTGATGATGAAGATCGTGGTACGCGGTTGAATGGTTTAATAAAAAGAATTAAGCATTTGTATCCCTCAACCCAGATTATAGGGCTGTCAGCTACTGTCAAAAATCCCCAATTTTTAGCAGATGAATTCAACATGAAACTGGTGGAATATCCCGACAGGCCTGTACCTCTTGAAAGGCACTTGGTTTATGTTAGAAACGAATCTTCAAAACGTCATTTGATGTCTAAATTAGCTAAAAAGGAATTTAATACCAAATCTAAAAAAGGATATAGAGGTCAAACCATAATATTTACCAATTCAAGACGTAAAACTCATAAAATAACTAATTTTTTACAGGAAAAGCATATTAATGCAGCAGCTTATCATGCAGGTTTATCATATTATAAAAAGGAGAAGATAGAAAAGGACTTTGACAGGGCAAGATTATCTGTTGTTGTCACTACTGCAGCTTTGGCCGCAGGTGTTGATTTTCCGGCTTCACAGGTAATTTTTGATTCTCTTGTAATGGGTAATCAATGGATTAATCCAAATGAATTTTCACAGATGTTAGGTCGAGCAGGAAGGCCAAGCTATCATGACAGAGGTATTGTCTATTTGCTTCCTGAAGTTGGAAATGACTTTGCAGGTGAAAGTGAGGAAGCAAAAGCATTGGAGTTACTTGAAAGTAATAGTGAAGATGTATTTATTGAATATGATGAAGAAAGTTCTTATGAACAGATTTTGGCTGATATTTCATCAACATCCATAAAAAGCTTTGATGAATTAACTGAATTCTATAAAAATATTGATGTTCCAATCAGTTTGGAAATTGCAACCAATGAAATGAAAGAGTTAGGTTTAATAAGTGATGATTTTAAAATAACTAAATATGGTAGGGCTACTTCGGTATCATTTTTAAGTATTGCTGATGCTGAATTTATTAGAACTGCTCTTGACGATTGGGATTATCTGATTAATTATGTTAGATTATCTCCAATGTATAAGAAGAAACAGGAATATGATAAGCTAATGGTTAAAATTATTGCAATGGCTCTGGATTTGGAATTGTTTGAAAATGCGTATCTGTCTTCTGTCATTCACAATCAAATAGCCAATGCATTGAAAATCAAGTTTTCTACTAGGCTGTTTGCAGAGTCAACTTTGGATATTATTTCATCTGGTGAAGCACTTGACAAGCTCGATTCAAAATTCCAGGATGCATTAATACGCCTTCAAAGTGACTTTTTAAAATGCAATTGTCAGGACCGGCCATTTTGCAGATGTTTGCAACTTGGAATTTCGGAAGTAATAATTCATGAGCGTTTGAAAGGCAAGGATCCTGTTGACATTTCAAATAAGCTATTCAGAAAATATCAGATTCAGGTTTATCCAGGAGACATATTCTCATGGCTTGATAATTTCGTCAAAAATTTAGATGCAATTAAAAGGATAGCAAAAGCATTTAATCGTAAAAGTATTGAACGTAAAACTTCTTATTTAATTAAAAAAATAGAAAATGGGTAATAAAATGTTTATAGATGGTAAAATTTTAATTGGTGGTGATGTTTATTTACTACCGAAAATGGCAAATAGGCACGGTTTAATTGCGGGTGCAACAGGAACCGGTAAAACAATAACCCTTAAAACTTTAGCTGAATCTTTCAGTGATATGGGTGTACCTGTATTTTTAGCTGACATGAAAGGAGATATTTCAGGTCTTGCAAAAACTGGTGAAATGAATGATAATATAGCTAAAAGAGTTGAAGGAATCGATTCCTTTAAAGTTAAAGCATATCCTGTAGAATTTTGGGATTTATTTGGACAGAAAGGTTTACCTGTTCGTGTAACTTTATCTGAAATGGGTCCTACACTGTTATCTAAAATTTTAAACCTTACAGAAGCACAAAGTGGAGTTTTAAACATTGTATTTAAAGTTGCTGATGAAGAATCTTTGCTTATTATCGATATTAAAGATTTGAAATCTATGATTAATTATGTTGTTGAGCATAAGGATGTTTATGAGCCAATGTATGGTGCAATAGCGGCCAAATCAGCCAATACAATTTTAAGAAACCTGATTACACTTGAAGATCAGGGTGGAAATGATTTCTTTGGAGAACCTGCTCTTGATTTAAATGATTTTATAAGGGTTGATGATTCCGGATATGGTGTAATTAACATTTTGGATGCTCAAAAATTATCCATGTCTCCTGAAATTTATTCATCATTTTTACTTTGGATGTTATCTTCTTTATATGAACAGTTACCTGAAGTGGGGGATGCAGATAAACCAAAATTTGTATTTTTCTTTGATGAGGCACATTTGATTTTTGATGGTATGGGTGCTGAATTCCTCAAAAAAATTGAGCAGATTACTCGTTTAATCCGTTCAAAAGGTGTTGGTCTGTATTTCATTTCACAGTCTCCTGCCGATATTCCTGATGAAATTTTGGGTCAGTTAGGTAATAGAATCCAGCATGCTTTAAGAGCTTACACTCCAAAAGACCAAAAAGCTGTTAAAGTTGCTGCACAAACATTCCGGGCTAATCCTGAATTCGATACTGCAGAAGTTATTTCCAACTTAGGAATTGGTGAAGCATTAGTTTCCGTTTTGGATGAAGGTGGTGTTCCAACTGTTGTTGAAAAGGTTAACATTGTAGCTCCACAGTCATATATCGGAGCAATTGATGATAATTTAAGGGCGGAATTGATTAATCTGTCTGAATTTAAGGATAAGTATTCCCAAGCTGTTGATAATGAATCCGCTTATGAAATTCTTGCAAATAAGATTAATCAAAATGAAAATATGGAAAGTGAAGTACCTCCTGTTCCTGAAACTCCTCCAGCACCTCAAGAAGCTCCTGAAGAGGTTCCTCAAACTCAGCAGGCTGAAGGTCCATCAATTGGAGGATTTGATTTGGGTTCTATTTTAGGTGGTGGACAGCCTGCAGGTAAAAGAACTAAAAAGACTGCTCAACAGGTGGCTGTTGAAAGAGCGGCAACAACTGCAGCCAATACCGTTGCACGTGAAGTAACCAAAGGTATTATGAGAGGGTTATTTGGACAGATGAAGTGATTGATATGGCCCACCCACATGTCGATGTAATTTCCTCAATGGAAGATGCATCTAAATTAATAGATATTATATATGAATCCAAAATCAGCTATGTTAGAAGCAATTTAAGCATACATCTTCACGAAAGTCAGATAAAGTTATTGGAGAATGTAGCTAAACACAGTAAAAAACATCACAGAAAGGTTCGGGTAAGGCAGTATGCGAAAATTTCAGATGATGATAAGCACTTCAAATTGCATTCAAAACTATATCTTAAAAGATATGAAAAGTTGGCTAAAAAGGATTTGGTTGAAATTTTGGATGTCGACGACCTGCCTTATGATATTGTATTAACTGAGTATGGCAGTCAGATATTGTCTGAAATTAAAGAACTGGAAAATAAATGGGCTGATATTGCTGAGTGTAACATTGATGAATTGCGAAA
>ONIK01000001.1 GCA_900317865.1 uncultured Methanobrevibacter sp.
AAAAATTTAAGAAAAATTGGAAAAAAATTTAAATAACTTAAAAATGTTATATTAATTATAATTTAAGGAGATTTTTATTATGAGAAAACTTACTAGAATGCAATGGGCTGCACTATTTATCATACTTATTATGGTATTAAGTGGTGTTGCTGGTTTCTTACTATTAGTACTTGCATAGATTTTATAAACGGAGGAATAAATTATGGTAAAATATAGAATTGCTGCTGTTGTTGCAGAATTTAATTATGATATTACACAAATGATGTTAGAATTAGCTACTGCTGAGGCAAAAAATAGAGATTGTGAAATTACAAAAGTAGTTGCTGTTCCAGGTGTATTTGATATGCCTCTTGTAATTAAAAAATTATTACAAAAAGGAGAACATGATGCAATTATCACCTTAGGTGCTGTAATTGAAGGTGCAACTGACCACGATCAAATCGTAGCACAACATGCTTCTCGTAAAATAGCTGATTTAGCCTTAGAATACGACACTCCTGTTGCTCTAGGAATTACTGGTCCTGGAATGACCAGATTAGATGCACACAGACGTGTTAAAAATGCAAAAAGTGCGGTTGAAGCAGCTATCAAAATGTGTGATAGATTAAAAGAGATTTAAGATGATTGTATGGAAATTCTAAAACCTGAAGAGTTAAAAGAAAAATTTTCAGATCCTTGGGTCGCACCATATGAAAAAGTACTGACAATGGTCGATGGAGATAAAGTAGAACTTATCGAGTACCATCCATGTATTTCAGGTTCACACTGGCTATTACATCAATATAAAAATAATTCAGAGCTGATTGATGATGCTTACCGCGATGGTAACAAACATGTTTACTTTTGTCATGTAGGTTGTGCTCCTCTTGATTTAAAAGCCAGTTTCAATGCAGCCGGAATTGATGAAATTAAAGTAGTAGATGACGAGGTCAAAATTACTCATGCAGGTCTTGCTGGCGCTGGTGTTGGAGCTGGAATGTGTAGAGGAATGGGAAAAGGAGTCAAATACATTGAACTTATAAAATCCGGTGGTGGCTCAAAAGAAGGTAGAGCAACCGTAGTAACACCTAAACTTGAAAAAGTAGTTATTGGTGTTGATGACACAGATGTAAAAGATGCTGGTGCAACATGGACAATGGCTCATAATTTAGGTGTTGAACTAGCTAATGAAGGTTTTGAATATCTTGATCATATTATTGTTCAATTATATCCACATAATCCACATAAAACTCAAAATTGTGTTTCTATTGCTTTAACTTTTGCCGTTGAAAGTGATAAAAAAGAAGCATTGATTAATAGAACTATTGAAATTCTTAAAAGAGATACTTTATCTGATAAAACTGCAATAGCTATTCTTGAAGGTCTTGAGATACCTGAAAAATTAAGACAATACTCAATTGCAACTAAATCCGGTATGATGGATGTTGAAACTGCAGAAGCTACTGCCAAGGAATTAGGTATTGAATTAATTGCAGTTACTGGTGAACAAGGTAAAGTTGGGGCTTTAGCAGCATTAGGTCTTTACAACGATGTTGAAGAAGCTGTAAAAGCCTATGATAAAAAATAAGAGAACCAATCTCTTATTTATCTATTTTTTTAAAAAAAGTTATTTTTCATTTATAGGGTATTTATATTTCTAAAATTAATAAATTCGCTGCCTAATTCTTTTGTTGTCGTTGCATTTACATTTTTAAATTTAATTTGTATTAAATGATTACCATCCGTTAAATTTAGATTTTCAATAGTTGAATTAGTGTATTTAAAGCTACCTAAATAATAACCATCAGAAAGTACAGAATAGGTTTGATTTTCATTAAATGAACCGAATGAAGTAGCTACTGTAACATTATCCACAACTACATCATATATCCATTCATTACCTTGTTTTGAAGATAATGAGAACTGTTCAACAAATGATATATTTTTCTGATTAAAAGTATGGTAAACAACTGATTTAGAAAAGACATCAATTAAACGACTATTTTGAATTATATCACCATCTTCAAGATGAAGTACACTTTTTGCTTCAATAGGTAATCTTAATGTATCCGGCTCGAAATTTCTAGTATCATTTATCCTATAGGCTTCATTACCTATAACAATCGTGTCATTAACATTAATATTTAGAGTCATCATCGCATCTGATGGCATCCTTATTACATTAGATTCATTTTCAATTGCAGCATCTACGGTATACGGTCCCCTAACAGAAATTGAATTGTTATTATGCGTATCTGTAAAAATTATTAAATTTCTTGAATTAGGTTCAATTGAAATAGTACCATTTTGTATAGTGGCAGCACCCAGGAATGTTGAAATCATTAGTATTAAAAGAATTAAAGATATAATTAAAGGAAAATGAATTTTAACAAAGGATTTAATTAAATTACCTTTAGGAGCCTTTCTATAAATAATAATAGATTGGATAACAACTTTAACCAAATAATAAATTGACATAATAATTCCAATAACTGAAATTAAAACACCAACAGATAATGGGATAAATTTAACGAAAAATATTGTAAACAAGCCTAAAATAACTAAAGATAAACCAACAATGGACATACGGATGAAAAATCCAATGTCATCAATCATCGTTACTCTTCCATATTTATTGGCACGACTCATAATAGTTCTTACAACTTCATTAGCCATCATGTGTAAATCAGATAAAGGAGACATGTCATGTTCAATTGCACCGATGTCGACTTCCATAATAGAAATACCTAAAACATCAGCATCAATAACAATACCTACATCAACACCATAGTCTTTTTCAAAATTAATTTTTTTTAAAATTCCTTTACGAGCAGCAAACTGTCCACTCAAAGGTTGTTCAAATGAAATTTCAGGGAAAAAGAAGTTTAAAAGCGGTTTAGCAGTGAGTTCTGTAACACGTCCGCTTTCACGTGCAAATTTAGTCTTAGTAATATCTGTTTTTCCATCCAAAATTGGTTTAATCATTGCTGAAACTTTTTTAGAAGTTAAATTGTGAATATCCGCATCAATAAAAGCAATTATATCACATTCAGCATTTTTATAACCCGTATAAAGAGCTTCACCCTTACCTTTATTAACATCATGAGAAATTACAATAGCACCTGCTTTTGTAGCCTCCTGAGCTGTATTATCTGACGATCCATCATTAACAACAATAATTTCATCTACACATGAAACTTGTTTAATTACTTCTACAACCCTAGCTACCGTATTTTCCTCATTAAAAGCAGGTATAATAACAGAAACCTTTTGATATTTTGGTTTTGATGATTTTACACCAGCAAGTAAAAAAGCAAGAATAACAAATAACCAAGACAAATATTTCACCCAAATTTTTTTAATACATTAATAAGTATATTTTTCTAATACTATAAATGTTTGTTATTAAAAAAAAATGGATTAAGGACTATTAATAATAATAGTATTAGAAACACTTAATCCGTTGTATTGTGTAGTTATTATGTATTTTCCTTGCATTAAATTAATATTCAAATTCGCAAAACCTGTTGAATTTGACATTTTTGTATAAAGTACACCATTAATGTTAAAAGTAACACTTTGATTAGGATTAGGATTACCTTGTCCATCAAGGACTAAAGCTTTAAATCTGCTTCCATCCCTGTAAGTCATGACTAAATCCTCAGATTCAATAATACTTAGAACTTTAATGGTATTGGATACTAAAGCTGTATCATATTCTACAGTGATAATATATGTGCCCGGATTTAAATTAATAGCTAAACTAGCTACACCGTTTGAATCACTTGTTCGTGTGTAAAAAACACCATTAATATTAAAATTAACACCAACACCCACTAATGGAGATCCTTTTTCATCCAATACCTTAACAGAATATTTTGAAGCATTTCTGTAATATTTAACTAAATCATGATTTTCAACTAATCTGGATAGAACAGTAACATTATTGGCGGTTACTTCACCTGTTATCGGATTGTAAATAGTTAAGATATATTTATCCGGCATTAAATTAACATTTAAACGAACAACACCAAATTCATTTGTTTTTCTGGTATAAAATACACCGTTAATATTCATGTCTACATCAACATTAGCTACCGGATTGCCTTTATAATCCAAAATAGTGGCGAAATATTGAGTTCCATTTCTATAATATTTAACTATATCAGAAGAAATAATGGTTGATTTAACTGTTATATTTCTTGAGATATTGGATGGTAAATAAATATCATCTCCTGAATATTCAATATAAACGGCGTAAGTACCACTATTAAGATTAATTGCCATAGATGCAACACCATCAACAGTATTTCTTTCATTTACAACACCATTAAGGAGAATTTTAATTTTCTGATTTGATAATAAATTATTATTTTTATCCTTTAATACAACATTAAATCTGGATCCGTCGTGATAATACATGACCAGATTATCAGCAGTCAAGAGGGTTCTAATGGAATCTATTTTAAATTCACCGCTTCCACTAGCATTTTCATAATAATCACTTGAATAAAAAGCATTTACTTTATAAACACCATAATCCAAATCATTTAAACTTAAAACTCCAGTTCCATTATTTACTTTAACATTATAAGATTTAGAATTGACATTGACTGTAACAGTATCATCAATAGCTTTTGAAAGTTTTACTGTAATATTTACACCGTCAGAAGAAATGTGATAAATACTTAAATTCAATTCTAATGGGGCTTTGTTTACATCAAATGTGGTATTAGCAGTTGCAATATTGGAATAATATCCAAAAGCAACATAATTACCTGGATTAAAAACATCGTTAATTTGAGTTTTACTATTTGACTCGATTGAATAGGTTTTAGTTCCTATTTTAACATCAATAGTTCCTGAAACATTTAATCCATTAGAGGTTAACGTATTTTCAATAATCAATACATCTCCATAATTAATATCTGAAATACTTAATGTTAAATTTGCATATTTATCAATGGCATTAATAAGACTTGAAACAGATGAAGATGAATGTGTATTTCCTTCATAAGTAGCTAAAATATTATAAGATCCAATTGAAGATAATTGAGTTTTTAATATTGCTTTACCGTTTACAACATTAACTGTGTAATTTTGAGAATCAATAGTGAATTTTACACTACCTTCATTAATTAATTTACCTTGGCCGTCTTTAACTGTGGCGACAACATTAAATGTAGTATTGATAGATACAGTATTCAAATTGTTAAGGACAATATTTGAACTAGAATAATAGGTTGTAAATGCTTTAATACATGCAACCTGTGACTCATAAGTATGGCCGTATTCAGGAAACTCTGCTTTATAATCATATAAATCAATCCAATTTTTACCATCATAACTGAAAAATGATATTCCTTTAGAATAAAGAATTCTATTTGACCTAACTTTTTCAGAAATAGGAACAGATGCAATTTTACCTGGAGCTGAAATTTTTATAACAATTTTAAATGTATCGCCAGTTTTTAAAGGTATAGCATTATCTAAATTAAATGTGTAATAACCAGGATTGGACCTTCCATTTTGAGTAATCATTAAAGCATCATTTACATAAATTTGAGCAGTCCATTCTGTAGTAGCATTGAAATAAGTGGAAAATGCGGTTAAAAGCTCGTTATCAGTCGCTTTAAATATATTTTCATACCACATTGTTTCATTACCCGTTATTAAATAATCTGTAATTCCAATAATATCATACTGGTAGTTTTTATCAAAATGAAGAGTATCATTTAAAATAACGGTATATGTGGATTTATCATAAGCCCCTAATCTTACACAGTTCCTATCATAATATGAAACATAGAAATAACCCTTATTACCCCATGTTTCACCCCAGCTGTTTTTACAAATCCAAGCTCCGTCTCCCGGTGCAGCATTTCTGAAATTATTTTTTGAGTAATTATCATCCCATCCCACAATAGTTACCGCATGGTTAGGACCATTAGTTCCGGAATAATAATAACTATCAGATTTCATATATGAACTACTATAATAAATACCGGTTGCTACAGCACCATATCTAATAAGAGCATCTTTTACAGCATTATTATCTGTATAATTTGTACGGGTTAAATAAATAACATTTTGAACATGAATACTACTGTTTAAAACTGGAGACAATACCGTATAGTCACTGAATGTTTCAAAATCTTCTTCAAGGGCTCCAAGCCAACTTACAAGATAACCAACACCCATATCATCATATCCACCTACATTGGTTTTTAAAACCCAACCATAATCTGAATAATATGCCATTACATTTTTCATGTTTTCTTCGGATAAATCAAAGCTTTGTCCTGAAGCTTTTAAAATACAGGATTCTAAAGCGGCAAGTGAAGTGAATGCCCAGCAGTTTCCACTACTTTTTTGATTTCTAACTGGCGTAACCTGATTATAATCTCTTAAATCGTATTTTGAAGGCAATATTCCATTAAATGAAAAATCACCGACATATTGAGTATAATTTCCATTTCCAATAAATAAATCATATCCTGAGCTTTTATAATAATTTTTTTCAATTTTTGCTTTGTTATTAGTATATGTGTTTGATGAAACTATCTCTTTTGAGTTTAAAATTGTATAAATGGCTCCACCTTCATATATAGCCTCATTAGAATTAAATGTTGATGACTTGATAATTACTTCAGATGAATTATCCGCAAAAACCGCTCCACCATTCAATGCTTTATTAGAGTTAAAAGTGGATGATGTTATGGTCATATTTCCATACATTTTATAAATGGCTCCACCCTGATAATTAGCTATATTATTAGATGCAATTATTGAATCAATAGTGGAATCTGAGTTTAAATCACAGATAACAGCCCCAAAAGTAGAATTACATGAAGTAAAATTTGACTTTTTAATATTTAATGTAGACTCTTTTAAATAGATTGCACCACCAGCATTAGTTAAAGTATAACAATTTGAAAAGTATGTGTTACTTATATACAAAATGGAATTACTTTCACTAGCTATTGCACCACCATACTTGTAAGCATTATTATTTTCAAAATTAGAGTTAACAATACTTAAATTTGTATTGGTGGTATAAACTGCTCCACCATAAGTCGCATTATTATTTTTAAAAGTAGAGGAATCGATTAAAACATTTCCTGAAGTAGAATAAATAACACCACCAAAAACGTTATCATATCTTCCCTTATAACTACCCATATTATTTTCAAAAATAACACTTGTAGCAGTAAAATCATTATTATTTCTAATTGATACACCATCTAAAGTTATATTAACAATTGACAAAGTACCAGATGATGTAAATTGCAGATAATTACTTTTAATTATTGTATTTAAAGGATTCTGACCAATAATCGTTAAGTTATTAAAACTTTTTGTTTGATCGAGACTATACTCTCCATTAAAAAAATAAGCAATAGAATTATCATTCAACCTGTTTGATTCTAAATGATTATACGGACTATTTTGACTACCATTTCCATCAACTGATAGTGATGAATCAAAATAAACATATGTTGAAGATGACATTCCTTCATTATCATTTAAAGATAAATTATCATCATTTAAAGTAATATTCTCACTAGCAAAGCTGATTGGAAGTATTATAATAAATATAATTATAAACAACAGTGCTTTATTAATATATTTCATTGTTTTTTCCCCACGAATATATAATTGTTATATTTAATATTCATTATTTATTAATTTATAATTATTTCAGTTAAAAAATGTAAAAAAAACAAAAAAGAATATAAAAGAGTATTAAAAGAAAACATTATATAAAGAGATGAAATAGGAGGACTATTTATTAATAAAAAATTGTTAATATTGTTATTAACACTGTTTTTTATTTTATCAATTGCAATAGTTTCAGCAGTTGATACTGATTTATCGGATGATTCGATGAGTTCGTATAACAAGTGTGTTAATTACAAAGAAATAAACCATCAACCGATAAAATACCACGCAATAAATGAATTAAATTACAAAAACCCCTCTGTTTCAAAGGATTTTGATTTCTTTGGACTTTTTAACTTCTTTGGACAGGAAAAAAAATATGGATACTGGGTATGGTCTGGTGACATGTATAATGTTGATTTTGATAAACTATCAGACAATGGAGTTAATATTATATTTTTAAATTCATATGCTTTTACCGAACATGGCCAAAGAGATGTTTTAAACTGGATTAAAGAAGCAAATGCCCATGGAATCGAAGTTCATATTTGGATGCAGATATTCAATACCGGTAACTGGATTTCACCGCTTAAAAATGGTACACCAGATAACAAGTATTTTAATTACAAAATTGAAGAAGCAAAATATTACGCTGGTCTTGAAGGCGTTAAAGGAATACAGATGGATTATATAAGATTTGAAGGTAATGCATATAAATATCCAAACGGAACAGCTGCAATAAACCAATTTGTCGAGAAATTTTCAAATAGCGTGAAAAAAGTAAATCCTTCATTGACAGTATCTGCAACAGTAATGCCTGAAGCTGAAAATGACGCTTATTTTTATGGACAGGATATTAAAACAATAAGTAAAAACGTTGATGTTATAATTCCAATGATGTATAAAGGAAATTATAAAGAGGACAGTTCATGGATTTCAAATACAACTAAATGGTTTGTTGATAACTCGGGCAATGCTGACGTGTGGATAGGACTGCAAACATACCATTCCGATGATAATGTCACCAAAATGCCTGCTGATGAACTAATAAAAGATGGAAAATTAGGTATGGACCGTGGATCTAATGGTGTAATTTACTTCAAATGGGGAATGAATCCCGAATTAGACAATAAAAAAATAAATTAAAATGATTACAAAAACACTGCAGAAAGAGTTAAATCTTCAGTCATGGCAAGTAAAAAAAGTAATTAAGCTAATTGATGATGGTAACACGATACCATTTATTGCCAGATATAGAAAAGATGTTACTGGCTCTTTAAACGATGAAATACTAAGGAAATTTGATGAAAGGTTAGCTTACCTAAGAAATCTTGAAGAAAAAAAATCCAAAATTATCGAAAGAATTGATAGTTTAGGAAAATTGACTAATGAGCTAGAAAAAAGTATTTTGAATGCTGAAACATTAGTTGAACTTGAAGATTTGTATAGACCCTACAAAAGTAAAAAGCATACACGAGCATCAATAGCAAAGGAAAAAGGTTTAAAGCCTTTAGCAGACATTATATTAGAACAAAATGTTGATAAACCTATAATAAAAATAGCTAAAGATTATATTAACCCAAAACATGATGTTAATACACCAGAAGATGCCATTCAAGGTGCAAAAGATATTATTGCTGAGATTATTTCCGATAATTCTGTTTTTAGAAAGAAAATTAGGAAAAACACTTTTTACTCCGGTAAAATTGAAACAAAAGTTAAAAATAAAGATATTTCATCTGAATATGAGATTTACTATGAGTATGATGAAGATTTAAGAAAAATTCCTCCACATAGAATCCTTGCAATTAATAGGGCTGAAAAAGAAGGAGTTATCAGAGCCAAAATAGTTGTTGAAACAGAAGAAATACTGATCTATTTAAGAAGACACACACTTAAAAATCGCTCAAAAAACCCTAAAAAAATCAAATATAATCCCCATACAACCCCAATAATAAAAGATGCTATAAATGATTCCTACAAACGACTGATTGCACCTGCTATCGAACGTGAAATAAGAACATTTTTAACCAAAAAGGCGGAAGAAAAGTCAATTAAAGTATTTGCACAAAATCTAAATCAACTATTAATGGAATCTCCTTTAACAGATAAAACTATACTTGGCTGGGATCCTGCATTTAAAACCGGCTGTAAATTAGCAGTTATTGATAAAACAGGAAAAGTTCTTGAAACTGCATTAATATATCCAACAGAACCTCAAAATAAAATAAAAGAATCAAAAAAAGCTGTTCATGAACTAATTAAAAAATACGGCATTAATGTTATTGCAATAGGAAACGGAACAGCTTCAAGAGAATCTGAAGAAATTGTAGCTGACATTATTAAAAATACTAGTGTTGAATATATAATTGTTAATGAAGCGGGAGCATCTGTTTATTCTGCAAGTAAACTGGCTGATGAAGAATTTCCCGATTTTTCTGAAGGAGAACGCAGTGCAGTTAGTATTGCCAGAAGACTACAGGACCCATTAGCTGAACTTGTTAAAATTGACCCAAAATCAATCGGCGTTGGTCAATATCAGCACGACATGAATCAGAAACAGTTAACAGAATCATTAAGCGGTGTTGTTGAAAAGGTTGTAAATGAAGTTGGTGTTGATTTAAATACTGCCTCATATAGTTTACTTTCCTACATTTCAGGCCTTAACAAAACCACTTCAAAAAATATAATTGAATATAGAAACGAAAATGGAAGTTTTAAAAACAGGAAAGAATTATTAAATGTTAAAAAATTAGGAAAAAAAACTTATGAACAATGTGCAGGTTTTGTTAAGATAAACAACCCGGATTTTCCTCTGGATAATACAACAATTCATCCGGAATCATATGATGCTACATTAAAACTTTTAAAAAGTTTAGGTTATAGTGTTGAAGATATAGGAAAAGATAATTTAAAATTAGATAATTTAAATTTAGATGAAATATCAAACAGCTATGATATTGGTATTGAAACTCTAAAAGATATTATTCATGAACTTAAAAAACCTGGCCGTGACCCCCGTGATGATATGCCAAAACCGAAATTAAGAAAAAATGTTTTATCTATTGAAGATTTAGAGGAAGGTATGATTTTAGAAGGTACTGTTAGAAATATTGTTGATTTTGGTGCTTTTGTTGACATTGGAGTCCATCAGGATGGTTTAATCCATAAA
Source organism: uncultured Methanobrevibacter sp. (assembly GCA_900317865.1). Taxonomy (GTDB): domain Archaea; phylum Methanobacteriota; class Methanobacteria; order Methanobacteriales; family Methanobacteriaceae; genus Methanocatella. The sequence continues at coordinate 10,814 of ONIK01000001.1, forward strand.
TCTCAACTAGCCAACAAATTTGTTAAACACCCATTGGATATTGTAAGCGTCGGTGAAATCGTTAATGTTAAAGTTTTGGATGTTGATATTTCTAGAAAAAGAATACATACCATAATGAAAAAAACAAATTTAAACCTAAAAAATCAATATTATATATTAATTTATTTAGCTATTCTAGTTATATTTACATTGTGCTTTTTAACAAAAAAAGATTATTCATCTCCTTTTTTTGAAATAGCTATGTTAATATTGGTTTTTATCATTGGGGCTTTTTGTTTATATTATTACATGAAAAATGAAGATAATCTTCATAAGGTTGCATTTATTATAATACTGCTTTTTGGAATTACCTGTGTTTTTATTTCTCCAATTAATGATATATCAGACGAACAGGAACATTTCATCAGATCTGAGATAGTGTCAACAGGACAGATTTCAACTGATTATATTTTAATTCCAAATACAACTGCACACGGCTACCTAACAATAAAATCATTAACTGATTTTTGTAATAGTTCAGGATTAAACGTTTTTAACACGAAAGTAGATGATGTAAAAATTGATTATACCCCATCGTATTTTAACTCAGCATTTTCCCAAAATCCATTTTACTCTTATCTTCCACAGGCTATAGGAATATTTCTTGCAAAATTATTGGATTTGAATGCTATTTGGATGTTATGGCTTGGAAGATTATTTAATTTAATATTATATGCAGGCATCATTTCTTTAGCAATACGCAAAACTCCTATATTGAAGTTTCCAATGCTGATAGTCTCCATTCTACCGTTAGCAATATATCAGGCCGCTTCATTAAGTGTCGATGGAATGTTTTCATCCCTGGCAATACTTGCATTTGCTTACTTTTTATATTTCTATAAAACTCCAAAAATCAAATGGGGTGATTTGGCGATTTTTTATATTGCAATAATATTATCCGGACTATTGAAATCCCCATTCCTGGCTTTAAGTTTATTAATATTTTTAGTTCCAAACAATCATTTTGAAAATAAAACTCAAAATATAATATCAAAACTAGCTATTTTACCTACATTTGCTATCGGATTTGCCTGGAGCAGTTATGCAACAAGTGTATTGGCGAATTCATGGAGAGGAGAATATTTTATAAATAGTCATGTTAATAGTACACAACAGGCTAACAATTTAATAAATCATCCGAAATTCGCTTTTGAAAGATTTTTAAATGTGTTTACTCAATTTCCTATTATTGTGGATCGATTTTTCTACTTCTCAAATGATGTTCGTCAGTATTCATCAACTTTAATGGCTACACTTTATGCAATATTTTTCATTGTATTTTCATTAATATATCCTTTAGATGAAAAATTTAATATAAAAACTAGAATTGAAGGATTTTTAATAGGATTTTTAATATATATCGGTGTTATTGGTGTTCAATATTTAACATGGGCTAAAGTTGGTGCTGAAAGTGTTGTTAATGGAGTATTCGCAAGATATTTCATGCCATTATTAATCTTCGTTCCGTTTATTATAAATACGGATTTATTTGAATATGATAAAGAGAAATTATCCCTATTATTCCTAACAATAGCTATGGGATTTATTGGTGGAATGATAATGCTTACTGCGATTGTGAAATACTAAACAAACCCACCTGCATTTAATTGAAAATTATTCTTTAATGTTATTAATTCCCATGTTCATTATTATTTGACTTTTGATATGATAATTTAGTAAAATAACACACCAACAAAGACTAAATTAAATATTAAAAAAATTATAACTGACATAATAGTTATCAAATCTATATTTCTGATTTTTTTATCATTTATATTGAAAATCAATGGTAATAACACTAAAATTGGGAAATAATATATTATGTCGATTCCTGTTTCTAAATTAATTATTCCTTTTGATAGGGATATGACATGCAATCCTATAATCGTTATTATCAATATTACTGCAATAAATATCTTTTTATTTCTGGTTAATTGTTCTTTAATTGGATAAAATAGAATAAATAATACAATAAAAATCAAATAGGAATAGTTGAATAACATTAATGGATGATTATCAATCACGGAAAATAAATTGATTTGCATAGCTATCTGATTAGGGATTTTTATTATTGAAATTAAGGATGGGTAATCTGTAATAACAAATTTCAACTGACTAAAGCCAATGTAACTACTAAATTTTGCCCATAATAAAAGAACTATTAATGTTAATATAATTGAAGGGATTATTGAATGATATTTATTGTTTTTGAATTTATTATGAGGTATTATTAATAGCAATAGAATTAATGATACAAAAACAGGTTGTGCCAAGGCTAAAATCAATACCAATAATGTGTAAATTAATATTTCCTTTTTTGTTATTGAAAAATCTTTAGATTTATATAAATTTAGCAAATATGCTATTACAACTAAAGTGAAGCTATAAACAAATGCATAACCGCTGCATGTTGATGCTAAAACAATTGATGCTGGAAAACACGCCATAACAACCATAGGCATTTTTAAACAAGGCGTTTTTCTAATGGCAATACATGATAATGCGGCATATAATAATAAATTGCAAATCCTTGCAAACCAAAGCATGAAAATATTATTTAAATTTAAAATTTTTGCCAATTCAATACCAATCGCCTGAGCGACATATGAATAAAAAATGTTATCTTTAAAATCCAGGTTATATGAAACTTTTGTGTAGTTTATACTTTCATTGCCCCAATTTGTAGTAAATATAGTTTTTTCTTTAGGTAAATTGGCAGCCGAAGCAATTGTTAGATATCCGGAAGCATTGTTTTGACTATCAATATATCCTGGAAATAAGACACCCTGTGAAGTAATTTCAGAATGTACAAATTCGCTTTTTTCATGTGCAATACTGCCCATAGGGGATAAAAATACAAACATCAATCCAAATAATAGAATGATTATTAATGCGGTTTTATATAATTTTTTGGTATTTATATAATATGTAAATGAAATTATGCCAATCATTAAAGAAATAATAAGTATGACTATTTCATTTAATGGAGAATTATAATTGTCTGCAGAAAATAAAGCAAATGTAGCAATTAATGTGATTATGATTAATGCAACAAAGTATCTTTTGTATTGTAAATATTTATTAAAATCTTTCAATTTTATCTCCATTAATTCATATATTCTTTATTGTTTTTTAAATTTGCCATAAATTTAAATAAAAACCATTATAAATATATGATTATGGTAAATTTAAATGTTAGCATTATTAAAGATAAAAAAAATTATTTATTAGTTTATTTTATTTTTATAGCTATTTTTTATGCTAGTTTTTCTAATTTAGAAAATTATATGAATTTTCATTTTGAATTGGCCATACTATTGATTTTATTAATTTCTGGAATTTTCATTTTATTATATTCATCAAATATGGAACTGTATAAGGTTAGCTTTATCATTATTCTGATATTTGGGCTGATAATGACTTTAACTACTCCAGTATTAATCGTGTGTGATGAAAGTGAGCATTTTGCCAGAAGTGATTTGACTGCACAGGGTATATTAAATCCGGAATATGTTAATGGGGGATATGGTGTTACTCATCTTTGTGATCAGTTGTTTAGTCATAGTGGAGAAACATTTTTTGATAATAATTTAATTAACGAAAAGATTGATTCTTCAATCAGCTTTTATGATAGCTGTTTTGCTCATAATCCATTTTATGCCTATTTGATTTCGGCATTTGGTATATTTTTAGCTAAATTATTGGATTTAAATGTTATTTGGGCAATGTGGTTAGGTAGATTTTTTAATTTATTATTTTATGCTGTAGTTTGTAGTTATTCCATTAAAAAAGCTCCTGTTTATAAAATTCCATTATTTATTGTGTCATGTATTCCATTAGCTATTTATCAGGCAGCATCTTTCAGTGCTGATTGCTTTATAATTTCGGTTTCGATTTTTTCAATAGCGCAGTTTATTTATTTATACAAATCTTCTAAAATTACAGTCTATGATTTAAGCATATTTTTTGCAAGTGTTCTTCTCATATCACTTTTTAAAGTTCCATACGTGTTGTTTAGTTTTTTTATTTTATTAATTAAAAGAGACAGATTTGATTCAAAAAATATTTTTTTATTATCAAGAATAGTTCCATTTATTCTATTGGGTATAAGTTTGGCATACACATCTTATGCTTCAGCTTTACTTCTTAACTCTGCAAGAAGAGATTATTTTATAGGAAATAATGTTAATTCTTCATTACAATTGAATAATTTATTAGATTATCCATTTAAAACTATGTTGTTAGTTTCATCTATTTTTTCTTTTACGATTGGAATGATTACTGATCTTTTTAGATTTTCCCATGCATATTGGAGTTATGAATCTCCTCTGTTATACGGTTTATTTTTTATTTTCTTTACATTTGTTTGTCTTACATATAAAGAAAAGAATTTTTCATTTAGTAAAAAAAATAGACTATTCTTTTTTATTATAACGTTTTTAATATATTCTGCCATCATATTGATTCAGTATTTGAGCTGGGCTCCTGTTGGTTATGGAAAATTGGACATGATTATTGGGGTTTATAGTAGATATTATATTCCGTTATTAGTATTATTCCCATTAATTTTCAAATCCGATAGATTGTCTTCAGTGATTGATATTAAAAACTATGATTTAAAAGTTATTTTATGTTCTTTGATATTCTTATCTGGAAGTATAATACTTACTATATCTAAATTCTATTAAGGATTAGTTAATATTATAGAATCCAGTGTTGTTCAAAAATGCCTTTACCGACATTAGTTTTATTAGCATTAATATTCTAAATATAAATAATGAAGAAATTAAATTAATTATAGTAACTACAATTACAATATTTTATCAAGTTCTATAATCTTTATTGATACAATGTTATATTAGGTGTGTGATTTAATGAATGATTTAATCAGAAAACTATTCGTTGACAAAACTGACAATATTTTCTTACAATTTTTTAGATTCATTTTTGTTGGTGGAACAGCATTTATTATTGATTTTTCTATTTACATTCTATTATGCTATCTTGGCATAAATTATCTAATTGCCGCTGCAGTAGCATTTTTCATATCAGTTATTGCAAATTACATTTTATCAACATCTTGGGTATTTAATCAAAGCCAAATTGAGAATAGAGCTGTAGAATTTAATATATTTCTAGGAATAAGTATTGTGGGTTGGGTATTTACAGAGATACTTCTTTACTTATTCGTGGATATTCTTAGCCTAGGCCTTATTTTGTCAAAAATTATTGCATCATTTTTAGTTCTATTCTGGAACTTTGGAGCACGTCGCCTAATGTTTTATGGTAAAAAATTAAATTAAAAGATTTAATAAATAAAATTATTGATAGCAATTTATTTTAAAAAAAATAGTCAAAATATTCTTTAATGAGAAAAATAATAATATTAATAACCAATATACCCGAATAAAAATTACAATACCAGTTAAATTATTAACAGTCCAATTTAAGAATATTAATCAATTATTTATATTTAAAAAAATAAATTATAATTAATGATAGACAATGAAAAAATTAAAAAACATTTTTTTAAAAATAAATTGACTTTAATTTATTTAATCAGTTTAATGTTATATACTTTAATTATTTTTTATTGTAATGGATTTAATTACTCAAAAATTAATTTAATTTTAATTACAATAACTTTCATTGTCGGATTTATTATTTTAAAATTCTCTTTAAAATCCGAAAAAGATATCCACAAGATTGCTTTGTTATATTTGCTGATTTTTGGTTTGATAATAGCATTTACTTCACCAATTTTTGTAGTTCCTGATGAAGTTGAACACTTTGCAAGAAGTGATTTAACATCAGAAGGAGTACTGTTTCCGCAATATACGCCTAATCAAGGATATTATATGAATAATTACTTTTGGGATATGCTTTATAATGCGGGATTAACCATTTTCAATGCTAATTTAACACATTGGGATATATGGGATGCGCAGGCCTTTTTTGAATCGGCATTTTCGCAAAATCTTTTTTATGGATATATTGCTCAAGCAATTGGAATACTTCTAGCTAAAATTTTAGATTTATCTGTAATATGGACTTTATGGCTGGGTAGGGTTTTTAATTTAATTTTTTATTCATTAATTGTTTATGTTTCTATAAGAAATATTCCAAAATTTAAATATGAATTATTATTTTTAGCATGCCTGCCTTTAGCTATTTTTCAAGCGGCATCAATGAGTGTTGACGGGTTTATTTTTGCAATGGCTATTTTAAACTTTTCTTATTTTATTCGTTTATATTATAGTAAAAAAGAGTTCGATCCGAAAGACCTGGCAATCTTTTTTATCAGCGGTTTATTGATAGGTCTTTTAAAGATGCCTTATATTTTTATATTGCTATTAATCTTCCTATTACCGAAAAACAAGTTTAAATCAAAAAATTATTGCTTACTGTTGAATTTAATTTCATTACTTTTGATTGGTATTGCAATGATTTATTCATATAAATATGCTTCACCTGAACTATTAAAAAGTGGAAGAGCTTTAATAATGGCTCAAAATAATGTATCTGTATCAGGTCAAATAAATTATATGTTAAATAATCCATTAAATGCTACTTTAACACTTATTAAAAGTGTTGGAGGTTCTATTTACACAATATTTATTTATGAATTAAAGCTTTATAGCGAAAAATATGTAAATGGTTACATTTTATTTAATTTATTAATATTAATTATATTCTTTATTGTATCATTACTTTCACCATCTAAATTTAAGAAAAAAGAAAGATTATATATGTTTTTTGTTTTCATGGTAATATATGTCAGCATTTTCCTCATACAATTTTTGAGTTGGTCACCAGTTGGTGGTAATGAAATTTTAGGTATTCAAGCAAGATATTTCGTTCCAATTTTGCCATTAATTCCATTAATTATAGGAAAAGGGTACTGTAAAAAAATTAAAGACTATAATCATATTTTATTAATGTGTATTACATTAGTTTTATCCGCAACATTAATATTAACATTTATTGGTTTTTATTAAAACTATTAATATATAAAAAATCATATTATTAAGTAATATTAACTTGTGATGAAGGTATTTAAATGGTTCCAAAAGTGATGATTATTTTAGGCAGTAGTTCTGATATTGCTATTGCTGAAAAAAGTATGGATATTTTTGAAAAATTAGAAATTCCCTATAGTTTAAAAATTGCATCAGCACATAGAACACCAAATCTTGTTCGTGAAATTGTTAAACAAGGTACTGATGCTGGAATTGAAGTTTTCATAGGTATTGCAGGTCTTGCAGCACATTTACCTGGAGCAATAGCCGCTTATACTCCAAGACCAGTAATTGGAGTTCCTGTCGATGTTAAAACAGGAGGTATTGATGCTCTCGATTCATGTGTTCAAATGCCATATCCCTCACCTATTGCAACTGTAGGTATTGACAGGGGAGACAATGGTGCAATTCTAGCTGCTCAATTTATGGCTTTACATGATGAAGAAATTCGTGAAAAAGTTATTAAGTTAAGAAAAGAATATGAAAAGAAAGTTTTCGACAGCAATAAAATCGTTGATACTCTTGAAGACAAAAAATACCTTGTTAAAGATTATCTGAATGTTGAAAATTTAAAAATTGAAAAAGAGGAACTTGATATTGAGGATTCAATTGATCCAGATGCAGAAGTTGCAATTTTAGTTGGTAGGCAATCTGATTTGTTAGTTGCTAAAAAAGTAAGTGCTACACTAGATAGACTTAAAATAACCTATAATATGAAAGTAATATGTCCAATCAGGTCAAATGGAAAATTCAAAAGTTATGTTGCTTCTGTCAAAAACTCCAAGGTATTTATTGGAATCAGCGCAAATTCATCACAGGTTACAGGTGCTTTGGTTGGCCTTACTGACAGACCTGTTATTGGTGTTCCATGTGAAAATGAACTTGGAAGAGAACATATTCTTACAACAGTGAATATGCCACCGGGAGTTCCTGTGGCTACAGTAGGTATTAACAATGGAAGAAATGCAGGAGTTTTGGCTGGTGAAATACTTTCAATTAAAGATACTAATACTATTGAAATTTTAACTAAATTAAAAGATAAAAAGATTAATTTGTAGGGATTAAAATGAATATTGAAGATGAAAACATTATTGAAATTACGGAAGAATTATCATCCGAATTTGAAGTGGCTCGTGTTTTAAGGGATTATCCTAAAGATACAGTTATTATTAAAAACGTTAAAGGATATGATATACCTATTATTTCCGGTATTTGTAATACACGTGAAAAAATAGCTAAATCAATTAACTGCGAAGTATCTGAAATTACTGAAAAAATTATCGAAGCTAGCGACAATCCTATTAAAGTTGACAAATTCAGTGACTTTAGTGAATATGATAATTTAGAAATCGATTTAGATAAAATACCAATATTAACTCATTATAAAAGAGATGGTGGTAAATACATCACGGCTGGTGTCGTTTTTGCACGTGACCCTGTAAGCGGTATTCAAAATGCATCAATCCATAGAATGATGGTACTAGATAATAAAAGACTTGTTATCAGGATTGTTCCAAGAAACCTTTACACTTACTTCCAGAATGCTCAAAAAGAAGGAAAAGACTTGGATATAGCAATAGCTATTGGAATTGATCCTGCAATTTTGCTTGCAAGTACAACTTCAATCCCTATTGATTATAATGAAATGGATGTTGCCAATGCATTTAAAGATGGCCAGTTAACATTGATTAAATGCGGTGATTTAGAAGTTCCAGAAGCAGATATTATTTTAGAAGGTAAAATTTCTGTAACGGAAACTGTTAGAGAAGGTCCATTTGTAGATTTAACTGACACTTATGATATTATTCGTGACCAGCCAGTAATTAACCTGGAAAAAATGCATATTAAAAAGGATAATCCATGTTATCATGCAATTATTCCTGCAGGATTTGAACATAAGTTATTACAAGGTCTTCCTCAGGAACCTAGAATATTTAAATCCGTTAAAAATGCAGTTCCTACAGTTGAAAATGTTGTTTTAACTGAAGGAGGATGCTGCTGGTTACATGCGGCTGTTTCCATTAAAAAACAAACTGAAGGAGATGGTAAAAATGCTATTATGGCCGCATTATCTGCTCACCCATCACTTAAACATTGTGTTGTTGTAGACACTGATGTTAACGTATTTGACGCTGAAGATGTTGAGTATGCAATAGCTACCCGTGTAAAAGGTGACAGAGACATTATGATTGTTCCTAATGTACGTGGTTCATCCCTTGATCCTGTTGCTGAAAGTGATGGTACTACAACCAAAATTGGTGTTGACGCAACAAAATCATTAAAAACATTAGAAAAATTCGAAAGAGTTAGTTTTGGGGAATAAACTTAAATATTTCCCAAATAAACATTTTTTATTCCTTTTTTTATAGCAATTTCACGGGCTTCGTATAATATTTCCCTGTTTGTTGGTTCAATGTCTCTCATTTTATAGTATGGAAATGCTCTTGAAAAGTGGAGCGGAACATCAGCAGACAATTCATCAACGACAAAATCACACAATTGTTCTATCTCTTCAATTGAATCATTATAATCATTAATTATTAAATTTGTTACTTCCAAATGTTTACCTGCCAAATAAATGCTTCTTAAATTATCCAAAACTATGTCAAGGTCTGCACCGCATACTTTTTTATAGAATCTTTCAGACATGGATTTCAAGTCTATATTAAATGCATCAACAAAAGTTAAAATTTCATCAAGAGACTGACTTGACATGTAACCGTTACTTACATAAATCACTTTCAGGTCTTTAGACTTTGCAAGCAAAGAAGTTTTTTTGTTGAAAGGTAAGTGTATCGTAGGTTCATTGTAGGTCCATGCAATTGACTTACAATTGTGTTTAAGTGCATTTTCTACAATCGTTTCTGGTTGTATTTTAATACCATTACCAAACTTTTCATATTCATGTGAAATAATATAGTTCTGGCAGTGCAAACATGTCATATTACACCCAAAACCCCCAATTGAATATGTAAAAGTGCCCGGCATGAAATGATTTAATGGCTTTTTTTCAATAGGGTCCGGACTTAAAGAAGAGACAATACCATAACTCAAGTCAAAAAGCTCCCCATTTATATTTTTATGCTGTCTACAAACTCCAACATTACCTTCTGCTATTTTACAATAATTGGCACAAATCTCACATCTAATTTTTTGTGTTTTAGAGCTTTTTTTATATAAATCCTGACTAACTAACATAATGATTATAACCCCTGTTTTCAATTTCTCTTACTTCACCATTACTTAAAGTAATTTGGATTTTATTTGAATTGTTTACCTCACCAATTATAGTAAAGTCAATATTCAAGTCATTATCCTTATCAATAGTGAAAATCAATTCAAAATCCTCACCGACATGCAAAAGCAAATCCAAATAATTTAAACCCAATTTGGATGAAATATCCTTATATTCATGTGATATATTGAGTTTATCTTCATAAATCATAAATCCTAAAGAATCCGGCTTCATTTCATACAATTCAGATGCTAAACCATCCGTAATATCGGTTGCTGATGTTGCCCCAGAATCTTTAATAACCTTTCCCTCACCTAATCTGGCTATTGGTTTTAAAGCTTTCTTTGTATAAATATTATCTTCTTTCAGGTTAAAACCCAAGGCAGCAAGACCAATATCGCCCGTAAGACAAATCAAATCACCTGCATTTGAAGTGTTTTTCATCAATGGCTTATCACACAGACCTAAAGCTGTACCTGAAATAATAATTTCAGATGCCTCATTTGTATCTCCACCAATTAAAGGTATTTTATAATAATCGCAGGCATCAATGACTCCGCCTATGATCTCTTTAAAGTTATTAACCTCCAAATCCTTAGGCAAAGCTATTGAAAGTAAAAATCCAATAGGACTGGCTCCCATTGCTGCAAGATCACTGACATTAACAGTGACTGCTTTAAAACCCATTTGAAAATAAGACATTGCCCTGGGAAAATGCTTTGATTCTATAAGCATGTCACAAGTAGAAATAAGATTAGTATCTCTAAATTTAGTAATAGCTGTGTCATCTGGTATAATATCCTTAGATTTAGATAAAATATAGTTAATTAATTCTTTTTCACCAATATCTGAGACATTTAAAGCCATGTATATTAGTATTAATTTTAAAATAAATAAGTTTTAAGAAAAAAAGTTAAAAAAATTAATGTGAAAAAATCACATTAACTAAATCTATTCAACAATTTCTATAGTATTACCTACCATTATTGAAGAATAATAGTTGTCATCCATCACAGCGAAGTAGAATAAATCTCTAAATCCTACAGGAAGGTTTTGACCAATACTTACAAGACCGTTTGCATCAGGTAAAGCTCCATAATAGGTATTATTAAATAGAACAACACCATAGTGCTCACCAGTGATTGGATTACCTGAATTCTTCTCTTTTATATAAAATTGGATAGGTTGACCATATTTAACTTTAGTACTTACTACACTAATAGTAGGACTTATTCTTACTTTAATGAGGTTACTTGCAAGACATCCTTCAAAATTAGAAGTAATAACATAATTTCCAGGTATTAAATTAATAGTTAAATAAGCTGTTCCGTTTTCATCACTTGTTCTAGTATAAAATACACCATTAATATTAAAAGTTACATTCTTATTTTTAGCTATAGTACCATCATCATTATAAAGAACTACAGTGTATTTAGCCTTGGTATTATATTCCATGGATATATTTCCACCAGTTTGAGAATTCTTAACTACAATTTTATTTAAAACCTCAACAGTATTACCTTTTTGCTCAGTTGTAACAGGATTTGTTGCTGTTATAATATATTTGCCTGGATTTAAATTAATATTCAATCTTGCAGTACCATTTTCATTAGTTGTTCTATTATAAAATACACCATTAATGTTAAATGATACAGTGGCATTAGCTAAAGGATTACCCTTACTGTCTGTGAAATTAGCATAATATTGAGTTCCATTTCTGTAATATTTTTTAACATCGTTTGCAGTGATTGTTGGTAAAACTGTAATATTATTTGAAGTTACTTCCCCATTACCTTTATAAGCAGATATAACATAATTACCTGGATTTAAATTAATATTTAGTCTAGCAATACCGTATTCATTAGATTTACGCTCATACATTACCCCATTGATATTGAAAGTTATGTCAGCATTAGGTAAAGCTTTACCTTGACCATCTAAAACCATTAAATAATATTGGGTTGCATTTTTAAAGGATTTGCGAACATCATTACCAATTAAAGTAGGTAAAACAGTGATATTATTTAAAGCAAATTCATTGGTTGCAGGGTTGGTAACTTTAATAACATAACCACCAGGGTTTAAATTGATTGACATCCTCATTAAACCATTTACATCGGTAGTTCTGTTATATTTCACACCGTTAATCTCAATAGGAATAGTTTTATTTGCTAACGGATTTCCACTAGCATCAAAAAAAGTCGCTTCATATTGTGTATCATTCTTATAATATTTCACTAAATCACTTGATACGATTGAAGATTGGGTACTATTTCCATCATCATCTGTATCAGTACCATTTTCCTGAATTAGACTTACATCACTACTAATATCAGTAGAAACAATATCAGCAGAGTCTAAATCACTACTAATAATATCTACACCATTATCATCAGCTATTTCTTCTGCACTAATAGCAGAAATTGAAAAAATAGCTAATAAAATAATTGTTATAAAAAATATATTTTTAAAGTTCATCATATCACATAATAAATTTTTATTAATGTAATATAATTATAACTAATCTAATATATAAAAATTTTCAAAAAAAAGTTATCAGAACATCTTATAAATGTTCTGAAATTCTATCCTTAATAATATCATATAATCTTGTATCAATACCTAAAGGATCAGTTAAAATTATTTCACCATCAAATTCAAATTCTTCCTCATCTTCGTCATGATGGTGGTGATGATGATGTCCGTGATCATGGTCGTGGCCATGATGGTGGTGATGATGATGTCCGTGTGCATCCTCTTCTTTAAAATCACTTTCAATTCCAAGTAATGTAGGAATATCCCTTTTTGTGTGAAGTCCATGGGCAACAAATACAGGAACAACAATAATTCTTTCCAAATCATTATTTTCAGTTAATTTATTAATAGATTCAGGAATTCCTGGTTTTCTAATTTCCATAAATCCATATTCTACAGCAGTATTAGGAAATTCATCTTTAAACATATTAGTATAAGCTTCAATTACTTTTTTACCATCTTCTAATCTACTACCATGGCTTAAAAGTAAAATTCCAGTTTTTTCGTCAATCATAATAACAACTCATTTTTTATTATTACTACTTTATAATTAAAAATATTTAAAGTTTAATTAATTAGATGATGGGACATGAACTCGTTAATTTTTAAATTTTTTTATTGATTTTTTCTTTTAATTTTATATAATATGAAGTATAATCTATTATTATAGATATAAATCTTTATAATTATTTTATTTATGGTTTTAATAGATTATACTATAATTATACTATGTTGATGCCCCATGAACTTGAGAAAATTGATTCCAAAAGACCATCCGTATTATTTTATTAAAAATGTAGCTGATTATATTGACTGTTGTGAAGCGAACCTTAAGTTTGCTGATATGCCTGACTAATTTGCTTATCCTCATATTATTGTTTAGGTTAGTTTTGACGAGTGTTTTTATCCTCACATGAAATTGAGCGAATAACACCAACAGATGTTGGTTATATGTACTTAGCACATATACAACATCCTAGTTATCTTACGATTTTGAGATTTAAGCGTGATTATTCTGTTGAATAAACAAAATTTTTCTAAAAATAGAAATTAATTAAAAATTTTGCGTCCCTTCCTCATTTTAAAAAAAAAGTTTTAAAGTATTAAAATACTTCATCAAATAATTAAATATTGTTTTGGATTTTAAGCTACCGGACCCGGATTTGCACCTGAAGGTGAACATGGGTCAATTGGTCCGTTAAGACCCCAATTCGGAATTATTTTATGAATAAAAGATGGATCATATGGATCTGGAAAATCCCAATGTTTATTTACGTTATTTGAAGCTGAATCAACATTCACACCATCAACATCAGAGGATGCTGAAACAAAACTCATACCAATTAAAGCAACTGACAAAACAAGTAATGCAAAAATTATTTTTTTCATGATTTATATCTCCCACAAATTTAATAAACAATACAGTAATTTTTATATTAATGCATGTTTTCTAATTATTAATTTAAATTCGACCATATATAAAGATTTGCGAATGCAAGTGGTTGCTTACATCGTATTTTAACAAAAAAAGATTACATTAGTATTATTTAGATAAAAAAATACAAAATATCAACATAAATAAGAAATAAACAAAATTTTTCTAAAAATAGAAATTAATTAAAAATTTTGCATCCCTTCCTCAATTAACACAAAAAAATAATAAGTTAATAATTATAAGGCATTATTAACTTTTTTAACTAAAATATCGATTAATATATCATCAGCCTTAATTGGCTCCGGATATAATATTTCACCATCAAAATCAATTGCTGTTAAATCATGATGGTGGTCATGGCCATGTTCATGGTCGTGGTCATGATGGTGATGATGTTCATGAGAGTGTCCTTCTTTTAAACCTAAAATTGTAGGAATATCATTAGTTGTGTGAACTCCAGGAGCAATAAATACCGGGATAACAATTAATCTCTCAATTTCATTTTCACTGAGTAAAGTATCAATAGCAGTAGGAATATTAGGTTCTTCCAATTCCATAAATCCAAAATTACATGGATAATCAGTAGTTTTTTCAAATTTGGCAAATAATGCTGATGTAAATTCCTTATTGTATTTTAATCTGCTTCCATGTGAAACAAGTAAAACACCTGTTTTAGCATCCTCATCCAATTCAGATTCAGACAATACCTCTTCAATCCTTTTATCAATAAATTTAAGTAAATCGTCATCAGGGCCAATAGGTGGCAATAATTCAATTTCACCCTCAAAATCAACATCATCTGCAATTGATAAATAATGATCTTCAGGATAATTTCCATCAGGACATCTTGGATCTTCTTCCAATGGGTCTAAACCTAAAAGAATAGGAATATCAATATTTGTATGAATCCCAGGAGCTAAAAAAACAGGAAGCGCTATAATCTTATCTAATTCATCGACTTCATCTTTTAAAATATCAACAGCACCTGCAATGCTTGGTTCAGAAACTTTCATGTAACCGACTTCCGTTGCAAATCCTGTTTTATCAATGAATTTATCTTTTATTTCTGTAAAAGTAACCTCACCATAAGGCAAACTGCTACCATGACTAATGAGTATAATTCCGTTATTACTAATCATGATATTAATATTAATTAAATATATTATATAAAAGTAGTTATTAAAAAAAGTAGAAAAAAATTAAGGAAAGTATTAATTTCCAAAATTAGTTTATCGGTTTAAATTTAAATCCGTAAGAAATAACACCATCAGGTCCATCTTCAGAAATTCTTCTAAAGACCATTTCTACAGGATCACCAATTTCAATATTATCAATGTCACAATCAACAAGTTGTGAAGTTAATTTAGCACCTTCGTCTAATTCAATGACTGCAACAGCATATGGTGCCATCTTTTTGAAATCATCAGGAGGTGATCTAATAACTGAATAAGTATAAATTTTACCTTTGCCGGAAAATTGGAATGGCTCTAATTTTCCTTTTCTTCTACAATTTGGGCAAACAACACGGGCTGGGAAAAATACATCCCCGCAGGTATTACATTTTGAACCAACGAGATTATATCTCTGTTGTATATGACGCCACATTCTAACAGTATCTGACATGTGTATCCTCCAAAAAAATTATTGATTATTAATAATTATTAATAGTGATGATATAAAAAATTAACTTAAAAAGTTTGAGCGATATGGATTGAACTAATATTTCAAAAAAATAAGAAAAATTAACAACACCATATAAAGGATTGAAAAAATCACACAATCGCACTTCAAAAATTAATTTAAAAAAGATTATCCTAATTTTATTTCATGTATTCTAAAGTAGATAACAAAGGAAATATAATTACTGGAACAACCATGATTTTAGTTGTTTCAATAATTTTAATGATAATTTTTGTTGTAAATAGCTTAAATTATATGGAAAGTGAAAATGTCAATTCAGTATCAAGTGATAATTTCAAATACATAATTAAAGACTACAATAAAAATTTAGAACAATTAGGTAGAGATTCAATAGCTGAAGAGACTGATAAATTATATCATGCACATATAATTCATGACAGCAGAGGAGATATAAAAAAAATCTTAAATAATAAATTAAAAGCAGTTAACAAAGAATATAAAGAAAAATATGGTATTGACATTAGATCAGAAGTCATATCAGTAGAAAGTACGGATAGTCCATGGAAAGTATTATTTAAAGTTCGTGTAAAAGCAGATAAAGATACTGAAGAGTTTGATGGTATTTTAGAAAGCAATTCTTCAATTGAAGGTTTAAATGATCCTCTTCCTTATGCAAAATTACCTAAAATTCAAAGTAATATAAACCATCATGGAGACAAAATTTACTATTTTCAATCCTTGGCACAGTATTTGCGGATGCATAATGTAAAGGAATATAATGCATATCTTTTAGCCACGTCACCTTTAACAATTAAAAAATGTCCGTATGACCCATATTCTCATCATGGAGATGGAAATACACTAAGGGAATGTTTAAAACAAGGTTATTTTCATGAAAGTGCAGACGGTAGCTGTTATTTATGCAGATTGGATGGAAAAGGAACCTGTCCCCACTATGGAATGGAAGTCTTTATTCAAACCCATACTACATCAAATGAAAGTGTATCATGTTCTGATCATGTAGTTTTCCATGATAGATACACCGGTGAAAAATTAAACAAATTAGACATTAACAGTTTAATTTTAGATGATTCTCATGCAAAAAAATATGGGTTGATTCGCAATGGATAATAGGGGAAATTTTACACTTGAAATAGTGGTGGTCGGAATAATCATTTTAATGATTTTAGGTGTTGCTGCTCTTGCATCTGAAGTCTCACATGAAAAGATTTCAAAAAGTGTAGAAGACAATAACATTGAAAAGACAATTTCAGAAATAGCTGATACATTAATAAATGATCCTGGGACTCCAATAGTATGGGAAGACTATAAACCTAAACGGGTAGGTCTTGCAATCATCAATGAAGAGGAAAATATAATCATGAACAGCGTTTCTTACTTCAAATTCCTAGAACTCGGCAGAGATTACGATAACCTGGTTACAAAAAAACTATTCAATAATAAGTTTCACTCAAATATGGAACTGAAAGCATATGACACATCTATTTCAAGTGTAAAAATAGGTTCTACTGAAACTGAAGATAACAATGTATTTAGTGTTACAAGAGTTGTAAAATGTGATTTTTTTAAAAAATACGTAATCTGTGATTTTTTAAACGATGGAAAATGTAATCATAACCATAATCAAAAAGACCACAGCTGTAACTACTTTAAAATATTTCCAAAAAATTTAAAAAAAATGGACTATTATTTACTGATAGATGACAGCGAGAACTTACAATGTGAATATTCAATTGATACAACACACTTTAAAAGTTATAATGGAAAAAAAGTAACAAATACAGAAATTTATTTAAATAACGATTTAAAAAATTTATTTGAAGGAAATGATACGAGTTCTATCGTTTTTATTCACTTCAATAAGAAGGCTGCGAAAGCCGTGTTGGTTGCTGTTCCAAAGGAATTTGATAAAAATAAATTAAATTATAACTATTTTACTACACAAACATGTGATTTCACTATAAAAGCTTGGAGTTAAATTATTCCAAGCAATAAAAGTGATACTGAAATAAGTATTAAACTTGAAATGGCATCTGTTAAACTTGTTGAAATAGGAATAACAATATTATCAGGATCTAAATCATGGTTATATGAATTTATTGAAATGAAATAAACAACAAAAATCATTATTGTCAAAAGGATAATGCCTGAAATTAATGAAATAGCTATTATATTAACAAAACCTACACCAACCAAACCCAATATCTCAGTCGAATCCTCTGCCAAAAATCCAATGAAAGGAAACATCAAAAGTGCTAAAATATAACAAATTAAAAAGTTATGAATACTTTCACCCTGAGGTCTTGTTAAAGGTTCGATTAAACCATAGTGAAGACTAGATGATAATCTAGCGCTTAAAATACTAATTAAGCTTCCACAAAGACCGGAGAATAAAGGTAATAATGTAAGCAAAGAAGGATTGGTAAGCAATGTTTCAACAGAACTGTTCAATATTATACCGGCTGAAACACCTAAGGCGGAGCAAACCAGTAAAACCGGAATTGATTGGAAAATAATTTTTTTAGACTCATCAGACTTTTTAATTGCGTAAATAAAGGCTATGATAATTAAAACAACTATAACTACAAAACAGATATTTTTAATAAATGCATTAGTATTTAAAAATGATAAAAATATTACTGAAACAATGATAGCTGGCAATGTGAGTAAATCGCCTAAAGCAGCAATAATCGGTGTTGTAATATTGTCCGGATCCCAACCATGACGAAAACTCCTAAATGACACCACCATAGTGATTGGAAGCATAATCAAATTAGAGATCATTCCCGCAATTACACTAACAAATATAAAATCAATTAATGATATTGATTCATAATGTAATAAAATACAGAATAATTTTGCTATAATAGCTAAAAATAAAGATAACACCAATGTTAAAACAAAAGATGAAATAATATTATTATTTAAATCATCTGAAAACTTAAATTTGGGAGATAATATACCAATATGTAAATTGGTCGATAACCTTGAAGCAAAAGTCCCAAAAATATTTCCTCTCATACCAATTGCACCAGGGATAATAACAAGTAATCCCGGAAATGTTTCTAAGAAAAAGGTCATGTTTCCCAGGATAATTCCGGCAAATAAATCTCCTAATGCACAAATTAAAAGAGCTATAAAACTTTCTTTTAGTATAGACTTATGTTCTGAAAAGAAGCCCTGAAATAAAGATAGTGAAGTGCGAATCTTCTTCTTGTTGGTTTTCATGCATATCACTACCCCTTATCATAATATCACTTCTTAAATTTAATCTTCGTCATCTAATTCTTCTGGAATATCTTCTAATGAACATGATGCTGATGCCAATTTTCTTAAAAGTTCTGCACCTTCATCTGTTCCTTTTAAAAGTAAAATATCATTTGCAAGAATCATAGTATTTTTATCAGGACCATAAATCCATGATTCCCCTCTTCTAATAGCTATAACTCTCATTCCTGTACGATTAACTAATAATAATTCTCCTAAAGTTTTATTAGCTAAATCAGATTCATCTACCACACCAATCCTAGAAATCATCTTATCAGATTCTTCCATTACCATTTTAAATACAGGGTGTGGTTTAATACCTTTAATTACTAAATCGGCTAAATCTTTTGCTGCATTAGCCATACTTTCAGCAGCTTCAGCAATTTCAAGTAATGCAGTTAATCTCTCAGCATCTTCATATGTCCTTGCTGCAACTAATGATTCTTTTTTAATTTCATAATTCATTGCATTAACAGTGTTTTCCAATGCCAATACTTCTTCAGCCGCATCAACACTATTAAATAAAACAGCGGAATAAGCTAAATCAACCATTAGCTCCGACATATTTTTCATTTCAATTAAAAGATTTTTAATCGACATTTTTTCCCTCTTACAAATCTCTTGGATTATTTTTTAATAAGCATGCCCTTCTTAGTTTTAATAAAGTTTTTTTCTTAGATTTTAAATCATCAACTTCATCTAAAATTTCTTCTATAGGTCCTCTTAAACATTCAACGGCTTCTTTTTGGTGAGGCCAGTTGCACTCTTTACAATTCCAAACATTTTTGCCTTTTATCCACTCTCCACCAGTTGATGAATCACCACACGGGTAAAAAGGACAATAACAGAAATCACAATACTGGCCATCCCAGTGGCATGGATAATATTCGCATTCACGGTTAGGACCATGGCCAATTTCTCCATTCAAGAATTTTTCATAATGATTTCTTGAAAGTTCATGAATTGGAGTTCTTATTACATAACCTCTTGGAGTTATTAACTTATCATCCTGAATATAAGTTAAATCATTGCCAACAATTAATGTACAGGACATATTAACAATATCTTCTGATAAATCTTTAACTTTAACAATAGTTTCTTTTGCAGGTTCATAAGTACTATCTACAATACCAATTAAAGCATCTTCTCCTTTTATATCTAAAACACATTGTTTAAATCTTCTAAATGGCTCTTTACGTGTTTTACTGATAGGGTTATAAATAGCCACGATTAAATTAGCTTCAAGAGCGTGCCTTAACTTTTTTTCTATTTCAGATAATGGAGTTAGGATATTGCTTAAACTAATAGCTGCAAAATCATTTAAAGGAGCTCCCAATTTTGATGAAGTATAATTAAGAGCTGAAACACCAGGATAGACCTTTACATCAACATCATCATATTTGGAAAGTATTTGATATAATACATTTGCCATTCCAAATACACCAGGATCTCCAGAACTGATTAATGAAACAACCTGACCTTCCTTACTTTTTTGAATAGCAACTTCAGCTCTGGCTATTTCATCACCCATTCCTTTCTTTAAAATTTCCTTTCCTTCAATAAGGTCTTCAATTTGATCAATATATTTTTTATAACCTATAATAACATCAGACTCTTCAATAGCATTTAAGGCGCCTAATGTCATGTTTTCTCTATTTTGACCAATTCCTATAACATTAATCATGATTTACCTAAAATAATTTTAATACAGAATTTACTTTCATTTGATTAGTGTCGACTATCAGTTCTCCATTCTTATATGAAGCAACAGATGTAACTATTACTTTATATGAAGGAGTTTGACTAATAACAATTTGTCCTGAAGTTGAATTTGGTGCAGCATAACCTAAAGCTTCAATAGTAATGTTAAATTCACCTTTACTGGTATCCTCATAGGTTGATGCATTCATTGAATCAACGTTAACGCCGTCAACATTCGACAGCTGCTGCATCTTATTCGCTACATCCTTATGGTTAGTGAAATTAACCGGTGTTGGATCTTTAACGAACACATCATTAACCTTTTGTGGACTAAAAAACCCTGTAATTTGGGTAACCTGCATATCAATTAATCCCTTAACATCCGGAACTTCAGCTGTGACAATTGTATATGAACTAAATAATCCTACTTCAAAAAATATTATAAATAATACAATTACTAGTAAAATTCTAAGAAATTTTCCCATTATTATCACATCTTACTTTTAAAATTACCTATAATAAATTAGATTTTATTTTTAATATATAATAAATATAACTACAAATACATTATTTATTCCAAGTCTTAAAATTTTTTGATAAAATTACAATGATTTAAATTTATTAAAGATAATAACAAAAAAAATTAATTAGGGGGTGAAATTATTAAATTTAAATTTATATTTATATGTGTAATTCTATTTCTATTTTCTCTGAATTGTATCTTTGCTATTGATTTAACGAACAATTCATCCTATCAAAGTGAAACAGAAGACGATGGAACATTTTCAACACTGCAAAATAGAATAAACGAATTGGATGATAATCAAACTCTTTATCTAAATAATGATTACACTAATGATAATTTAAGTGATAACGGAATAATCATTTCTAAAAATATAAGAATTGAAGGAAATGGATTTACATTAAATGGATTAAATGAATCTAGAATATTTACAATAACAAATTCAAGCAATTTAATTCTGAATAACATTAATTTTATTAATGGTTATGGATTTTATGGAGGAGCAATTTACTCTGACAGCTTTTCAAACTGTACATTTACTAACTTAAACTTCACAAACAATTTTGCTGATATGCATGGTGGAGCAATATATATTGAAGGGGACTGCATCAGTAACAAATTCATTAACGTTACATTCAAAAACAACACTGCACTAAGAGGAGGAGCGGTTTATTTCAATGGAAATCTTATAGATAACATTATGAATATTGATGCCAGTTATAATACTGTAAATATTTTCTCAGGAGCTGTTTTTTTTGTAAATGGAACTACAGTGAACAACAGACTCAACGGAAAGTACATTAACAATTCTGCTCCGGACCACTGTGGAGCTGTTATGTATTTAAAGGATAATGTTACAGGAAATATCATTGAAGGCTATTTTGAAAACAATACATGTACAAATACCGGTGGAGTAATGACTGCAATGTCAACTGCACTAAATAATACTTTCAAAGGAAGCTTTTATAAAAATTCAGCACGTATAGGTGGAGTCCTGTATTTCTATGTTCCTTCATACAACAACACAATAATTGGAGAATTTATAAATAATTCAGCTACAAGATATGGAAGTACAATCTATTTCAGAGGTACTCCATTTAATAAAATAACAAATTCTTCATTCATAAATAATCAGATTCCATCCAAGAATCTAAACGTTAATGTAAGCGATTCAACCTTGAAAGTTATAATGACCGGTAATGATACTGTAATAAATGCAATTAATGCCAAAAATATAGGCAATTTAACATTTAGTAATGTTACTTATTGGGCGGAAAACGGATTAGTAAACAGTGATGATGTCTTACCAATATGTAATGAGGGAGCATCTGGGCAAAACGTTACCTTGGAAATATATAAAAATGATGAAATTGTATATAATGTCACTAAAGTAACAAATCAGACAGGATTTGCATCATTTGACTATTCCAGCTTAAATCCGGGATTTTATACCTATTTAATTTATCATGAAAATAACTTATATTATACCTATATTAACAAAACGGGAAATATTACTGTTGATGATAAAATCATTACCCATGATTTGGTAAAAATCTATAAAAACGAATCTAAATTTGAAGCCTTTATCGGAAAAGTAAATGAAACTGTATCTTTTAAAATAAACGGAGTAACTTACAATAGAACTACAGATGAAAATGGAACCGCTAAACTAGCTATTAATTTAAACCCTGGCAATTATACCATTGAAACTATATTCAATGGAACAAGCGTTGAAAACAATATTGAAGTTTTACCAACACTAATCGCTCAGAACCTGGTTAAATATTTCAGAAATGAATCACAATTTTTAATTTCATTGATTGATGGTGAAATTAATCCTGTAGCTAATGTTAACATTACCATGAATATTAATGGAGTATTTTATAACCGTACAACAAATGAAAATGGAACTGCTAAGTTAAACATCAATTTGAATCCGGGCGAGTACATATTAACTGCTATTGATCCATTGACTGGACTGATGGTATCCTATAATATAACGGTGCTACCTACTTTAACAGCAGATGATTTAAACATGACTTATTTAGATGGTTCTCAATTTAAAGCAAAACTTGTTGACGGTCAGGGAAAAGAACTAGAAAATGCTGGTATAACATTTAACATTAATGGTGTATTTTACACAAGATATACAAATTCATCTGGAATTGCAGCTTTAAACATTAACTTAATTCCTGGTGAGTATATAATTACATCCATCTATGAAAGTGCTGTTACATCAAATAAAATAACTATTTTTTCTAAAGAGGATTAAAAGCCTCTTTATTTTTTATTAATTTTTATCAGTTTTTTGAAAATTACCTTCTCAGGAAATATAACCTTTTCATATTCTCAAAGTTTATAAACATTGAAAATTAAAATTTTAACTAATATGTCAAATAATATTTTACTTAAATTTGCAAAAAAAGGAATTAATTTATCACCTGATGCTTATGCAAAAGTAATGCAGTCAGATAATCCTACAAATTTTGCTTCTGAATTAATTGTAAAGCTTAAAAGTAGCGATTTTAAGGCTGTAGATTTAATAGCAGTTGATGGTAAAACAATTGATGTAATTACTGGCAATGTGGCTTCAAGTGAAGAAACTACAAGTGAAATTCAAAAAACAGAAGCTGAAGTAAAAACAGATGAAACAATTGAACCGACTCCAAATAAAGATAAAAAAGAAGAATCACAACCAAAAGTAAAAACAGATGAAGCAACTCCAAATGAAGATAAAAAAGAGGAGTCAAAATCCGAAGGTATAGTAAAGATTGAGGATTCTGAAAAAGTAGAAGATACAAAAATAGAATTTAAAAGGAATTTAGAGAAAATCGATGTTGAATATGACTTTGAAGTCCTGCAAGACAGTTCTAATAAATCTTATACAAGTGGAGAAATTGGAGACTTAATTACCTATTTCCAATCAAGATATGAAAAATTAAGTAAAATATTAAGGCAAAGACCTGATTTAAAAATGACCACAAAAGTAGCTGATATTGAAGACGGTCAAACAACATTGAATTTAATTTTAATGGTTAAAGAAATAAGATCCACAAAAAATGGACATAAATTTGTTGAATTTGAAGATGATACTGGATCTATATCAATATTATTTTCTAATAAAAATGAAGAGTTATTTGCTGAAGCTGAAAAACTCGTTAGAGATGAAGTTGTTGGAGTAATTGCAAATAAAGATAATGACTTCGTTATAGCTAATCAGTTAATTTATCCTGGTGTTTTAAGAATTCAAGAAAAGAAAATGGATTTTGGAGTGGTATTTTTATCTGATGTTCACATTGGAAGTTTAACTTTCCTTGAAGATGCATTTCAAAAGTTCATTGACTGGATTAACTGTGAATTTGGTAATGAAGAACAAAGAAAAATCGCCGAAGATATTAAATATTTGATTATCGCAGGAGATATTGTTGACGGTATTGGTGTCTATCCTAATCAGGACAAAGAATTGTCCATTAAAGATATTCGCCAACAATATGATGAAGCTGCCAGATTTTTGGGAAATATTAGAAGTGACATTAAAATCATTATTACTCCAGGAAACCACGATGCTTCAAGACTTGCTGAACCACAGCCTGCTGTTCCTGAAGAGTATGCCAAATCACTATACCAATTAAATAACGTTGAATTTGTAAGTAATCCGGCTGTAGTGTCTCTGGATGGTATTAATGTGTTAATTTATCACGGAGAAAGTTTCAATGAACTGCCAATGGCTATTAAAGGTTTAAGTTATGAGAAAAATGAAGAAATGATGGTTGAACTTTTAAGAAAAAGACATTTAGCTCCTATTTATGGTGAAAGAACTCCTTTAGCTTCTGAATTAGAAGATTATTTAGTTATAGAACATGTTCCTGATATTTTCCATACAGGACACATTCACATTAATTCTTATAAAAAATACAATGGAATACATTTAATTAACTCAGGTACCTTCCAGACTCAAACGGAATACCAGAAAATTAAAAACATCGAGCCTACTCCTGCTCAGGTTCCTGTAATACACAAAGGAGAATATAAACTATTTAGATTTATTGATTAGTGATATTATGTATGATGATGTTTCAAAATTAATAGAAGTATGCAACAATCTTTACGACAAGCAATTAGTTTCAGGAAAATCAGGTAATGTAAGCATTAGACTTGGAGATTATATTGCTATTACACCTACTTTAACAGCCATTAATGAATTAAATGAAGAAGATATAGTTTTGGTTGATATGCAATCCAATATATTGACTAAAGGTAGACCTTCATCAGAAGTTGGAATGCATTTAGGAATTTATAATAAAAGAAAAGATGTTAATGCAATTATTCATACTCATTCCCCTTATACAACCGGATTTGCTTTTAGCAATAAAAAAATCAAAAGATTAGAAGGCTTTGGTGAAATTAAAAATCAATATTTATCAAGTATTGAATATGAAAAACCAGGAAGTAAAGATCTTGCTGAAAAAGCATCCGAGGGCATTAAAAATGAAGACGTGCTTATTTTAAAAAATCATGGTTTTATATGTGTTGGTAAAAATCTAAAAGAAACTGAATCCCTTGCTGTATTCATTGAAGAATCTGCAAAGACTCAATTCGTAACTTATATGTTAAATTCAGTGAAAGATATTTAATATCATTCAACTGAATCTTTTGTTCTGGCTTCATATCCTTCATTAATCATTTTTAATATTAATCCGGATAATGAAGTATCTTCGCGAATAGCCATAATTTTAAGTTCTTTTTTCAAATCACTTGGTAAATTTATTGTAGTTTTGCTTACATCTGACATATTATATAGGTTATTTTTTAACTTAATATATATTTTTCTATAAAATAAATATTCGAAATACTACAAACAATTAAATATTAGATTTTACATATTATTTTATAATATTTAAAAACTAATTTTTATTTATTTATAGGAGGAGTTATATGAGCAATCAAAATATCGACGAAGTATGTGAAATACTAGAATATATTACAAATGAAAATAGTGTTCCACGTAATATTAGAGAAGCAGCTAACGAATCAAGTAAACTCTTAAAAGATGAAGAAAAAGACCAATCCGTAAGAATAAGTACTGTTTTAGGAAAATTAGATGAAATAAGTAACGACCCAAATATTCCAGTTCATGCAAGAACCTTAATCTGGGAAGTATTATCTAAATTAGAAGCAATCTAATTTATTTAATTATTTTTTTATTTGACAACGCCACTGAGACTGTAACACCATCAAAAGCCGTTTTTTTATATATTAATTTTGAATCATATCCTGCCGTAATCAATGCTGAAGGTTCACATACGCCAGGAATTCCAAATTTTGACATGACGAAGTCTGATTTTTGAATATCATCTGATTTGAATAATTTTAGTTTGTCTATTTCTACAAAATTAACAGGAATATTCAATTCTTTTGATAAATCAAGAATGCCTTTTTCATCTTTTTTAATTTCAGCTGATGAAAACATGTTAATTCTAGAAATATCCATATTTAAATCATTTAATACTTTATTAATTGCTTTTCTTATTTCAATAGATGATTTACCACGTTTACATCCTATTCCAAAGACAATTTTGCGAGGTCTTAATATAATTTTATGATTGTCGCATTCTGCTTCAATTTCATTATCATTTATCCTGCTTGAAAAATAAATTGAAACATCCATTTCAAGTGTATTATTATTCAAATATTCAAATAAATAATCATGATTTCCATTACTATTAACTGTAAAAAAAACTTCTTTACCTTCCAAAATTGATTTATTAAAATGTAAAATCTCTTTTGTATTATCAATAGATAAATACAAATCTTTTGCCAAAACATCAATTCCTAATTTTTTATTAACATCAGTAGAAGTTGTTATAACAGGTGTTGCATTAATTAAAGTAGAAATTTTAGATGTCAATTGATTTGCTCCACCAAGATGACCTGAAAGCATACTGATGACAAAATTTCCATTGTCATCTATGTTTAAAATAGCCGGATCTGTTGTTTTGGATTCAAGTAAATGTGAAATGCTTCTTATTAATATACCGGAAGCCATAATGGCAATAATAGCATCATATTCATAGAATAACAAGTTAAAAGTGTTTTTTACATCTTTGTGATAAATATCACATTTAATTATTGTAGAATCTTTATCTAATAATTCTTTTATTTTAAAGGACAAATCCAAACCTTTTTTTGAAACAGATAAAATAGCTATTTTCATAATATCACAAAATATATCAATTAATTATACTTTATCTCCACAAACATTCTATAGTAAAATATTTATCATTTTACTAATTAACATTTATGGATACAATCAGACTCTTTCAAGTCCAAAGGAATTAATAATTGCTGATCAATTTAATTCTCTCTCAAAATCGTGAAAATATCAATTAAAAAGTTAATTAACAATAATAATAAATTATACCTCTTAGAATAAAATAAACAAGCAATTTATAATAAGTATACTCCACCATATTGCATTTCATCTCTAACCTAAGAGGTCAGGGCATTCTTGCACATCATAGATAAAGTTCAAAACAACAACATTTTTGAAAGAGTATAATTTCATATTATAACATAAATTATAGTTAATATTAATATTACAAATATTGTAAATAATCTTATTGTCAGAGATGTTAATCTAATTGCTTTTGAAATATCCAAAACACTGATTTCATGATTGTTATCTCCTAAAACATAGGTACCTTTTTTTATTAACTGAATATCAAGTGCACCTGCTGCTGTTGCCATTGTATAACCTGAATTTGGACTGGGACAATTTCTTGCATCTCGTTTCATTATTTTATACGCATTTTTTCCATTATATTTTAATAAATAAGCAGATATTATAACAAAGATGCCTGATATTCTAGCAGGAATATAATTTAAAATATCATCCAATATTGCCGGAACAAAACCTATTTTAATCAGCTCATCTGTCTTGTATCCAAGCATTGCATCAAGAGTATTTGATATTCTATAGATAAATGGAACCAATAATAAAATAATATAATAATCAATGTTATAAAACAAAAATATTATTGAAACAATAGAAAAATAAAAAATTGGAGCAATATAAGAATCAGTTATGTTTTCTGTCATACTTTCAATTGTTGCGGAAACAATAAAACTTTCCGTTAACTCATCAGTATCACGACTTACCAGGTACGATACAGATTTTCTTGCTTTGTCAAGATCTTCTTTCAGGTCCTTTTCAATGTCTTTAGCTGTTGACAATAGCATTTTAATTGAAAATGTAGATGACAATATAATAGAATAAATTATAATAAATAAATAATAATTAAATGAAAATAAAATCATTATTAATACTAAAATTGAACATGAAACAAAAATAGTAAATATTGTTGTAAAAAAGCCAGACCATCTGCTATTTAATCCAATAAATATATTCTTGAAAAAATCAATGATTTTTCCTATTATGACAACAGGATGAATTTTAGTTGGAAGTTCACCAAAAATTGCATCGATTAATAAGCTGAAAATTAATGATATAATAATAAACTCGTAAACTTCTAACATAATATAAACTATTTATAATAAAAAAATAAATATTTTATTATTTAATTTAATAATAAAATAGTGATAAATATGATAGATGAAGAAAAAATAAAAAATTGGATAGTAGATGAAGGATTATTCAGAGAAAAAAAATTTGATGATAATGCTGATTTTCATTACATTATTGAGTTTCCAAAAGATAATATAATGGATGTTGTTAAACCAAAAGGAAAAGATTTTATTGTAATGGCTTGTGCAACACAAGTTTCACCACAACATTTAGAATTAATGAACACCAGTTCTCCTAAAGAAAGAACTGAGTTTTTATTAGATTTAAACATGTCAATCAATCAATTTTTAGTTGACTGTCAATTAGCTGTTGATCAAAATACTAACTTATTACAACAGTATGTTATTACTTATCAGATTTTTGAAGATGGAATATCTAAAAATGCTTTATTTGATGCACTTAAAAGAGTTTTCAAAGCAAAAATTCAATGTGTATGGATGATTGAAAAAACTTTCGGTACTGTAGGTACCCCTACAACAACAGAACCTTCAAATGAAAATTCAATGTTCATCTAGAGAGAGGGACATATATTTCAAGTGAAAGTTAAACGAAGGTATATTTTGAATGAAGAGGTATATTTCAAGTGAAAAATACACTTGAAAAACACCTTAATTTTTTTTGCTCTAATTTTAATATAAAGACTTCATTTTTATTTATTTTTAATTTAAACATGTTTTAAAAAACTTAATTTTTTGTTTACACTTGAAATACATGTCATGATTTTGTTTTTTTACAAAATTTAGTTACACTTGAAATGCTCCTCTCACTCTCTCAAAAATTACAGTAATTCAATAATTTTTTTAAAAAGAATATTTGTAAAATTCTTAAATAGGAATAATTTGCATTAAATTATAAAATTATAATTAATCAACAATTGATATCTTTTATACTGTATTTATAATTGATTTTTGGATAATACTTTAAATTTAAGATAATTTATTTATGTGTACTTTTTTTATTTTTGAATTTATAATTTATATTTTGTATACTTTTTTTAATTATGAATACAAACATTTATATACTATGACATGCCATTAATAATTAGGTACACAAATTCTAAAAAAGTATACATCAAGGAGTTTTTAAAATGTTTGGAAAATATAATATTGAATTAAAAAATGGAGATCAAAAATTTGCTGTTAAATATACCCCTGCTAAAGTAGATATAGTCGCAGACGGTGAAATTTCTGAAGAACTTGAAGAAATGGTTAGGGGAGGTATAGGATCTCTCTATGAATTAGGTTCTGAACTTATACAATATGGTGAAAGGTTCACTTCAAATGAATTAAAACCTTTAACTGTTTTTGTTAAAGCACAGACAAAAGAATTCTTTAAAAACAGCTCCATTTTAAGTGCTGATGAAGTACTGGAGGCATATGAAAATATAAACCATGATGCTGATGCATTAATAAATTCCCTTTTAAAGGAAGAAAGGAATTTAGAACATGAATTATTTAAAGTCCGAGAAAAAATTAAAAATGCTAAATCATTTAAAGATGAACTCAATAATATGGATTTAGAAAATGAGACTAAAGATGATAATGAAATAGTTTCATCATTAAATGAAAATTCTGAAGATTCAAGAGTTAAAGTAGATGTAATGTAACGTTTAAGCTTATAATTATGTTATATGCTTATTTTGTTAAATCTACTTTCATCTATTTTTTCATGAAAATATATTGTGTGAAATATTTCTTTGCTAAATTTTTTCTATACAAAAGTTAGACAACAATTTTCTCCTGTTATCATTAATTTTTACATTTGAAATACTACTTTTATAATTGAAATGGTACTCTATTTTTCTAAAAATCATAAATTAATAATTAAGCATTATATTAAAAATAAAGAATTATTATTTAATTTTTCTAATGAAATAATACTTATCGTTAGTTTTATATTTAAAAAAATAATTAATATGTATTTAATTTTTTACATCATATAAAATTTTAAAAGTTTTTCAATGAAAAAGTTTATTTAATACCTTGTTTAAATATTAACACTGGAAATTATACTTATGTAATTTTTTCTATTTTTCATAATTTTTTATATGGGTGAGGAAATGGCGAATATTTTTGAAAACATTCAGAAGGAAAATGTAATTTTCAAGGATAAACAACCTTTGGATCATAGGTTTTTACCTGAAAAATTATTGCACAGAGAAGATCAGGTGACGCAAATAGCGCGATATTGGGTTGATGCCCTAAATGATGTAACACCATCAAATATTACCATTTATGGTAAAACAGGTACAGGTAAAACTGCTGCTGCAAAATTTGCACGTTCACAATTATTGGAATTTTCAGCAGATCAGGATGTCTTTATCAAGATTGAATATATCAGATGTACTGATTATACAACAGAGTATCAGGTTTTAGCCCAATTATGTCAAAAACTTGGTCGTGATGTCCCCCACAGGGGATGGACAAAAGCGGAAGTTGTAAACACTTTCCGAGATATATTTAGAACAAATGCATTTGGAAAAAAACTTATTTTAATTGTTATTTTGGACGAAATCGATATTTTACTTAATAAGGATGGAGATGGAATATTATACACATTAACAAGAACAGATAATGTTTCCATTTTATCAATCAGTAATTTCCTGGACTTTAAAGGATTAATTAAATCAAGAGTTACAAGCAGTTTAAATGATAAGGAGATTGTATTTCCACCATATGGTGCTAATCAGTTAACTGATATTTTAAACGAAAGGGCTAAATTGGCTTTTAATGAAGGAGTTGTTGAAAGCGACGTAATACCATTGTGTTCTGCAATGGCTGCTAAAGAGGAAGGGGATGCAAGATTTGCTCTGGACTTATTGAAAACATCTGGTTTTATTGCTGAAGAAGAAGGTTCTCAATCCATTAAAAGCAGTCATGTCAGAATGGCTAAAGACAGAATAGAACATGATAAATTTGTGGATGTCGTTAAAACACTTCCAACTCAACAGCAAAGAGTTTTAGAAGCTATTTTAAGATTAACTAATGAAAATGAAGAGATTACTTCAGGTAAGCTATATGAAACTTATTCAGAAGTATCCAAAAAAGATGCTGTTACTTATAGAAGAATATTTGATTTTATAAATGAACTTGAAATGTTAGGTATTATTTCAACCAATACTGTTTCACGAGGTCGTGGAAAAGGCAGAACCAATATCATTAAGCTTCAATGTGATGAAGATTTACTGGAATCAAGTTTATATTCTCCTATTTAGGGTTGTTTTTAATTAATGTTTTTAAGATAGCCATTCTCACAGGAACAGCATTAGCTGCTTGGGTGAAATACTTGTTATATTTAGTATCATCCACATCACCATCTATTTCATCTATTCTAGGTAAAGGATGCATAACTATTAAATCTTTACCTTCCAACATTTTTTTATTAATGATGTAAGCGCCTTTTATTTTTAAATAATCATCAATATCCCCAAAGCGTTCCTTTTGAATTCTTGTAACGTATAAAACATTTACTTTATCAATAATATCGGAAATATTTGAAACTTCAGTATATGACATTCCAACTTTATCCAGATCATGAAGAATTTCTTGAGGCATTTTTAGTTCGGGTGGTGATACAAAATAAAGCTCCACATTATCATATAAAGTTAAAGCATTGGCTAATGAATGGACTGTACGGCCGTATTTTAAGTCACCAATTAATGCTATTTTTATGTTATCGATATCGCCCATTTCTTTTTTGATGGTGTATAAATCTAACAATGTTTGGGTTGGGTGTTGGCCTGCACCGTCACCTGCATTAATTACGGGAACATCTACCACATCAGATATAAATTTGGATACTCCTTCCATTTCATGCCTTATTACTAATGCATCACAGTATCCTTCATACATTTTTGCGGTGTCTGCTATGCTTTCGCCTTTGGACACACTTGAAGAACCGGTATTTTCAAAACCTATACATTGTCCGCTTAGACGTTTCATAGCTGTTTCAAAAGACATTTTTGTTCTTGTGGATGGTTCAAAAAACATTAATCCCAAGATTTTCCCTTTTAATTCTTCTGAAATTTCTTTAGATTGGGCAACATTTTCTAATGTAGATGCTTCATTTAAAATATAATCAATATTTGATCTTTTAAAATCTTTAATTGATATTATGTTTTTTAGCTCAAAAATTTTAATCAACCCTTTTTTCAATTAACTCATTAATTATTTTTGCAAATTCTTCTATTTTATCTTTGTTCAATGAAGGTATTGTTTCATTATTTTCAATAATTTTTTTAGATTTTCTTCTTTGAATGAAGTTTCCTATATCTGTGCTGATATTATAACCGAAGTTTGAACATACAATTGAAGATTCTATAATTTCTGTGGAATATACTTTATTCAAATTTGTAACTATGTCTAAATTTTCATCACTATTTACATATAATGCATATGGTTTCTCAAGCAGTGTTTTGATATTTCTTGAAATGAATTTTTTAAAAGATCCCTGAACTTTATAATAGGTTGATGCACCTAATATTATAAAGTTGTATTTTAAAAGGCAGATGTCTTTCACATTATCTATTGAAATTAACACTACCTCTGTATTAATCAACTCTTTCAGTATTTTAGCTGATTTTTTACTATCATCTGTCAATGTTGTATGAATAATCGCAATTTTCATATTATTCTTTCAATCGGTACAACAAGAATGTCTTTAGCACCGGCTTTTCTTAAATTATTAACAAGTTCAAATACTTCTTCTTCATCAACAACAGCCTGAATAGCAACTGTTTTTTCTTTTGATAAAACTTCAGAAACTGTAGGTCCATCCATTGAAGGCATTAATTTTCTTACTGCATCTAAATCTTTGGTTTTAACATTCATCATTATAAGTTTTTTACCCACTGCGTCAATAACTCCTTTAACACTACTGCTTACAGCTTCTACAAGAGGTTTTTTATTTTCAAATGATTCTTTATTTGTGATTAAAACTATTGTACTTTCTAAAATTGTATCAATAATCTTTAAATGGTTCATTTTTAGTGTAGTTCCTGTACTGGTTAAATCAGTAATCAAGTCAGCAACACCAATAAATGGTGCTATTTCAGTTGAACCACTTAATTTAACGATTTTTGGTTCTAAACCATGATTTTTAAAGTATTTTTTTGTTAATGTAGGAAATTCAGTAGCTATAGTCATTTCTGAGGTTACATCATTGATTGAATTTATTTTTGAATCTTCGGGAGATGCTAAAACGAGTCTTGTTTTGCCGAAGTTTAAATCAGTTAATTCAATTACTTCACTTTCACTTTCTTTTATTAAATCAATACCTGATATTCCCATGTCAACGATTCCATCAGATACAAATTCCGGTATATCTGATGCTCTTGCAAACATTACATCAATATTTTCATTATGAGTTTTTGAGACTAATTTTCGATTATTATTATACTTTAACCCTAATCCGGCTTTTTCTAAAATATTTATTGATGGATTACTTATTCTTCCTTTTGATGGAACTGCAATTTTTAATTTCATCTCAACACCATATATTTTTTTATATATTATATTTAAAATACTTTTTTTAATCAAAATTTTTTTAGGTAATCCTTAAAATTCCAAAATATTTAAATATTTAATCAGTTAATACATTACAATAACTTATGATAAATGAATTATGCTCATAAGTTAATGATTCAATATTAGTGAGGTGAAAATTATGTCTGAAATCCCAAAAGCTCCTATTGCTAGAATTATTAAAGATACTGGTGCAGAAAGAGTAAGTGAAGATGCAAAAACTGAATTAGCTGATGCATTAGAAGAAATCGCACGTAACATTGCTATTAAAGCTAACGAAGCTGCAAGATTAGCAAAACGTAAAACTATTAAAGCAGAAGATATTAAATTCGCAGTAAACGAATTAGGCTTATAATTTTTATAAGTCATACTTTTTTTTATTTTTATTTTTAAGGTGTTATTATGGTAGATAATACAATATTGATTAAAAATGCATCTATTTTAAATCCTGTAAAAGAATTTAAAGGAAAAAAAGATGTATTAATTAAAAATGATTTAATTTTTGAAATAAATGATGAAATTTCAGATAATAATGTGGATAAGGTCATCGATGCGACTGATAAAATTTTACTTCCTGGTTTTGTAAATACCCATACTCATTTATCAATGACATTATTTAGGGGTCTTGCAGATGATTTGGCTCTTGATGAATGGTTAAATGATAATATATGGCCTATGGAAGCTAATCTTAATGAAAATTATTGTTATATTGGTGCTCTTTTAGGAGCAGTTGAATTAATTAAATCCGGAACTACAACATTTTCAGACATGTACTTTTACATGGAGGATGTTGCAAAGGCTGTAGAAGAATCAGGAATAAGGGCAGCTTTATCATATGGAATGATAGATTTCGCTGATGAAGAAAAAAGAAAAGCTGAAATCGAAAAAAATATGAGATTATTTAAGAACTGTCATAATTCAGCTGACGGAAGAATTAAAGTATTTTTCGGACCACATTCACCATACACAGCTTCTGAAGAACTATTAAAAGAAGTTAGAAAACTGGCTGATGAAAATGATATAAAAATTCACATACATGTCAGTGAAACTCAAAAGGAAATTAATGATATTAGCTCTGAAAAAGGTCTAAGACCATTTGAATATCTTGATTCCATAGGATTTTTAGGTCCTGATGTTGTATGTGCTCACAGTGTATGGCTAAGTGATGAGGAAATCGAAATTATCAAAAAACATGATGTTAAAATTTCACACAATCCATGCAGTAATATGAAATTGGCATCAGGAATAGCTCCTGTATCAAAATTACTTGAAAATGATATTTGTGTTGCTATTGGAACTGATGGTGCTTCATCAAATAATAATTTGGATATTATTGAAGAGTTGAAAACTGCCAGTTTATTACAAAAGGTATCAACTCTTGATCCAAAGGTT
Organism: uncultured Methanobrevibacter sp.; assembly: GCA_900317865.1. Classification (GTDB taxonomy): domain Archaea; phylum Methanobacteriota; class Methanobacteria; order Methanobacteriales; family Methanobacteriaceae; genus Methanocatella. The sequence continues at coordinate 46,729 of ONIK01000001.1, forward strand.
TTAACATCCGATGAAGCAATAGCCATGGGAACTATCAACGGTGCAAAGGCACTTGGTTTGGATGATGAAATTGGAAGCATTGAAGTTGGTAAAAAAGCAGATTTAATATTGATTGATACCAATAATGCTAATATGGTTCCAGACAGTTCTAAATTAAGTTCAAATGTTATCTATTCTGCAAACGGGTCTAATGTAGATACCACTATTTGTAATGGTGTAATATTAATGGAAAATAAGAAATTAACTACATTAGATGAAGATGAAATTTATCAAAAAGCAAAAGAAGCAATAGATCAGCTTAAAAAAGCTATCTAGCTTCAAATTTTATTTTATTTTTATTTATTATAATGCTTCTTTTCCAAGCATCTATAGTTTCTGGGAAATCGCTTCTAAAGTGCGCTCCTCTACTTTCACGACGTAATATAGCTGATTTTACAATTAATATACAGATTTCAACCATATTAATTACTTCAAGAGCAGTTAACAATTCAGTATTATATTGATTTTCATCACATACATCCAACTTATCCAAGTCTTTCTGCATTTGCTGTAATTCCCGTAAAGCTTCATTCAATGTTTTTTCTTCACGTACGATAGCTACTTTTTCCCACATTAATTTTTTGATGTTTTCTTTAAATTCAGAAGCTTTAATTGAACCCGGCTTTATAATACCTTCAATTCTTTCTTTTTCAGCTAAAAACATTTCATCATTTGTTTTTAGAGAAGTTTCTTTTGCTTTTTTGGCTGCACTTGCACCGGCGATTTTTCCGAATACCTGAGTGTCAGCAAGAGCATTTCCACCTAGACGGTTGGCTCCATGAACTCCACCACATACTTCTCCACAAGCGAATAAATTCGGAAGTGATGTAGATGCATCAGTATTTATTTTAATACCACCCATAAAGTGATGTGCTGTTGGAGCTACTTCTATAGGTTCATTTTTAATGTCAACACCGACATTTCCAAATTGTAGAACCATAGTCTCTAATTTTTCATCAATCAAATCATCATCCAAGTGAGAAATGTCGAGATATACTCCCCCATGTTCGCTTCCTCTACCTTCAATGATTTCCTGATAAATTGATCTTGCAACGACATCCCGTGTTGCTAGCTCCATTTTTTCCGGTGAATATTTTTTCATGAAACGTTCACCTTCTTTGTTCAGTAGAATTCCACCTTCGGCTCTTACAGCCTCAGTCACTAAAACTCCTCTTTTAGATTTTGGACTTACCATTCCTGTAGGGTGAAATTGTACCTGTTCCATATCCACCAGATTTGCACCTGCTCTGTAAGCTATTGCAAAGCCGTCTCCATTCTTTTGAAAGGTATTGGAAGTTACAGGATATAACTGACCGGCTCCACCGCTTGCGAATATGACAGCTTTAGCCTTAAAGTAAATTAGACTGGAATCTTTTAGGTCAAACCCTACTGCTCCAATTACTTGAAGACCATCTTGAATGAGTGAAGTTATCATAACTTCTTCGATACATTCAATATCTCTTTTAATGATTTCTTCCTTTAGTGCATTTAGTAATTCAGCACCAGTACGGTCTCCTTGAAAGCAGGTTCTTCTATAGGTCTGACCGCCGAATGGTCTTTGAGCAATTTTGCCGTTTTCCTGTCTGTCAAACAATGCACCATAGTTTTCCAAGTCTATTAGTCTTTTGGGGGATTCTTTGACTAAAATATCGACTAACTTTTTGTCATTAAGGTAACTTCCACCTTTTAACGTATCTTTGATATGTGCATCAATTGAATCTTCTTTATCGACAGCTTTGAAAACAGCATTGTATCCACCTTCTGCCATTCCAGTACAGCCTGACCTAAATGACAGTCCTTTTGATACAATTGTAGCTTTAACTCCAGCATTATCTACTTCAATAGCTGCTCTTGAACCAGCCCCTCCTGATCCGACAATCAAAACATCTGTCTCAATTTTCTTTACTTCCATTTTTATACCTTTCAAAATTTATGTAATTATTTTTGTTTTTAATAATTAATATAAATATGTAAATAATATAATATCATTATTAAGAGGTAATTTGATGAAACTTTATGGTGAAGTTACAACTGGTTTAGGAAAAGCGGCTTATTTCCTTTCACAGGATTTTTATGTTGATAATTTTATTAAAAACTGTGGTTTTAAGCCATATCCAGGAACTCTGAATGTTATTGTTCCCGATAAACATTTAGACCAAATTAATGAAGTTAAAAATAGTTGTGAAAATATTATCAAACCTGAAGAGGGTTTCGGTGCTGTAAAATATATTAAGGCTACTTTAAATAATGAAGTTAATGGAGCTATTGTTTTTCCAGCAAAAACTGAACATACTGAAAATTATTTGGAATTTATCGCTGAAAAAAAACTAAGAGATGAACTAAATTTAAAAGACGGCGATATTGTAAGTTTAGAATTTTAAATCAAAAGTATTTTATATAATAATTGATATATTTTTTTATACGTTCTCAGGGCGGAGTGAAATTCTCCACCGGTGGTGATTTTTATATAAGTCCACGAGCACAAAAAAGTGTTGATTTGGTGAGATTCCAAAACCGACGGTGATAGTCCGGATGGAAGAGAATAAGTAGATTATTTTTTTTAGCCCTGGTTCTAGTACACAAGGAGACATTACTATGAATCAAGAAACAAATTTAGATAAAGCTTTAGAAGCTATTAAAAATGGTGAATTCGTTCTAGTTTTTGACGATGATGATAGGGAAGGAGAAGTTGATATGATTATCGCTTCTGAATTTGTAACCCCGAAATCCATTGCTACTATGAGAAATGATGCCGGTGGTTTAATCTGTAATTGTTTACATGCAGATTTCTGTGATGCTATTCATTTACCATTCATGGTGGATATTATGAAAGCAGCAACTGAAAAATATCCTGAATTAGCAGAATTGGCACCTACTGACATTCCTTATGATGAAAGATCTTCATTTTCCATATGGACTAACCATAGAAAATCTTTCACAGGTGTTACAGACCACGACAGAGCAATGACAATTAGTGAAATGGCTAAAATGATGAAAGACGAAAGATTTGATGAATTTGGTGCAACATTTAGATCACCAGGTCATGTTTGTCTTTTAAGAGGAGCAGATGGTCTTGTAAAAAACAGAAGAGGACACACTGAAATCGGTCTTGCATTATGTGAGATGGCAGGTGTTACTCCGGTTTGTGTAGTTTGTGAAATGATGGATGGTGAAACTGGACAAGCTACTTCAATTGCTGATGCTCGTAAATATGCTGAAGAAAATGGATTAGTCTTGCTTAGAGGCGAAGACATCATAAATAAATATTTAGATGAATACTAACTATACATGTTAGTATTATCCATCCTTTTATTTTGAATATAGTTAATTATAAATTGAGTAATCTGTTGTATCTTGTATGAATTATAAATGCTGAATACAACATATTTTCCGTCATGCATTCCTATTTTTAAACCGTCACGTATTTCTTTTGTAGGTTCTACTTGAGATATTTTGTCCCATGTAATTCTCAATGTTTTACTTTTAAGGGCTTTTTCAAAATGGATTCCATCATCCATTATTTTAACTTTTTTAACTACACGGCGGTTTTTTGGAGAAGCTATTTGAATATCTCCATTTTCATCAAATACATAATCAGGAATTAAACAAGTTGCTTTCCAGCCCTGTTTTATTTTTTTTGCTACCTGATGCCTATCTTTTTTTGTTAATTTAACACCTTGTTCCGGGCTTAAGTTAAGAGCCATTATATCACCTTATCTTTAATTTCTTTAAATGGAATTATACGATTAAATTCAACTTCACTTGCCATATTGGCTATTTTTTCTACATCTATGGATTCCTCTACTAAGTCTAGTGCAGCTTTTGTAAATAAGTCATATCTGATTTCTATTTCCGGTGTAAAACCTCTTGTTTCCAATTTAAGCTTTCCCACACTCAATATATCATCAACTTTTGTATTGTTTCTAATATAAGGAACTACGTTATCGAATATATCTTGGTTATATATCTTATTTAATAGTATTGCCTTAACGTTCACACCAAACTTTTCCAACATATTTGCATGTGCTGTCAAATCAACTGCGGCGGATTCTATTCCGCCTTTGTTAACGCCTGAAATTAACAGCATCGGAATGTTTGATGACATTGCAATTTCAGCAGCTGAAAATGGAACTTTTTCATTTAATAAACCAGTAAAGACACTCATAACACCTTCAATTAACACAATATCATAATCTGATGAGTTTAATTTATCTATTGTAGATTCAATATCCATCCAGCCTAAATGTCCGATTTTAATGGAACTGAATTCGTTCATATAATCTTTTGTCAAGTATAATCCGGGAATAATGTCTCTAACATCAGGACCAACTTTTAAAAGAGCTACTTTATAGCCTCTTTTTCTAAGTGCACCTGCCAGACCCGTTAAAATAAATGTTTTTCCTGAATCAGATCCGTTACTTCCAATCATTAAAAATTTAGGTTTATTGTTAATCTTTTTTTGAGGTATTTTTATATTTGTTCCAATTCCAACTTCACTTTGAATATATTCTTTAACATCTTTGTTTCTATTGTAAATATCATCAATATCATTTGCATCTATCTGATTTAGGAGATTTTCTACCAATATTGGGTTTTCATCCAATATATTATGAATCATTGTTCCGATAACATTTCCGTCATCGCTGCATGCTCCAGAGAAAATATTATAATCTCCAGCTTCATTAGTATCTCCATAATTCATTCTTTGGACTTTTGAGTAGAATAATGGTTTGGCATCACCGACTACCTTTCCGTAGGTATGTGTGTGAAAACCGTTTATGTCTTCAGTTTGGTTTTTGGTTAAAAATGAGTTGTCATATACTTTAGCTATTACTCTGTCACTTGTAATCAAAGGTGAAAAATCAACATCAATCAATCCAAGACCCTCTTTTACAATAGGAACTTCTGATTTTCTTCCGATGTCTATTTGATTTGAAAGCAGCTGAAATCCGGCACAGATTCCAATAATAGGCTTTCCCATTTTGGCCATTTTCAGGATTTCCTTATTCAAATCCATATTAATGTCATTTGATTCGATTAAGGTTCCCCCAGGAATAATTAATGCATCAAGCTCTTCACTTGCTTTATTTCCATTAACCAAACCGTTTTCCTTTACTATGTCTGTTGGCAATTTTCCAAACTCTTCAAATCCGGGAACAGCACCTTTTACATATGCAAGTCCAATTTTTGTCATAAAAATAACCTCACTAATATTATGATTTTAATAATTTTTAAACTTTTTTTGACATGTATTTCAAGTGTAAAATTTTGCCACTAACTCATAAAATAATCATGTTAATTAATATTAATAATTATTAAAATTGTGGGTCACACTCTGATTTAGAAAAAAATAGAAAAGTTAGTTAAAAGTGAAAAAAACCATTGAGTATATAATAATTTACATATAAATATTATATTATACATTTATTAACAAATATTTAAATATATTGTGCATATAATCTGGTGTTTACATGAAATTTAAAAGAATAATTTTAATTTCATTGATTCTGTGTGTTTTATCAATTGCTTGTGTGTCAGCTAGTGACAATCAAACATCCGCAGATAATCTGCAAATCAATGATATAAATGCTAATGTAATTAATGATGAAATAAATGAGTATACTAATGATACGAATGATATAAAAGGAAATACCTCTGATGAAAGGAGTGTTGTCTTTGATGAAGTACTTTCTAGCAGCAATTCTGATGATAAGTTATCCGCTCCAAAAGAAGGAACACGTGATGAATTGAATAATTTGATTATTGCTGCAAAACCAGGCTCAACTGTAACCTTGGATAAGGATTATAGTTTTGAAAGTGATGTGAAAAGTGTTGAGATAACAAAAAATATTGTAATTGACGGTAAGGGACATACTATTTATCCAGGATATAATCCTGTTTTTGATTTTAAGCATAACACCCCTAGTGGAAAGATAGAAATAAAAAATATCACTTTTGTACGTGGAATTGGCAGTGCAATTCATTTTAATGAAGAATCTTGTCCTTTTATAATTTCCAATTGTAGATTTATAAACTGTTCTTCCCAAATTGGAGGCGCAATCGCAGGGGCGGCAAAATATACCTCAAATATTATTAATTGCAGTTTTAAAGGATGCCATGGTATGGGTGAATCCAAGGTTGTTAGAAAGGAAACATTTAACAGTGCTTCATCTAGCGCATTCAGTAACGGCGGTGCAATATACATGTCCGGTTCCGTTAATGTTAAATCCTGTAGATTTGAAGGCTGTTCTGCTGGAAACGGCGGTGCGATAGAGGCATATGGCAACTTTCAAATAATAGATTGTGTTTTTGTTAAAAATAAGGCCGGAAGAATTGATTCTTTTAACTCTTTAGAACATGGAGGTGCCATTCGTATTCATGGTGGATCTGGCGCTTTAATTAAGGGATGTACATTCAATGAAAATCATGCCGGACATTATGGGGGTGCAATATCATCATACGGCAATAATGTCAGAATTGAAGATAATGTTTTTAATTCCAATTACATAGATAATAGCATAAGAAGAGAAGGGGGAGCAATATTTGTAGGTAGGGACTCCAAGATTGGTGACACACCTATTCAAATAACCCGTTGTGTATTCAATAATAATGGATATAACAACAATAACCATTACTGTAAATATGGTGGAGCAATATATTTCAGTGATGGAATTATTTCAGGAACTGTTTCATATTGTAATTTTACAGGTAATGGTGCATCAAAAGAGGGTGGTGCAATATATGCCTCATCCGATTGTAAATTCATTACTTTTAAAGGATGTGCGTTCACCAAAAATCAGGTTGAGAAATATGGCGGAGCCATATATCTTGATTCTAAATCTTCAACCATAGTGGATTGTGCATTTGTCGAACAGCCGAATGCAATATATTGTGATAATAAGGGATGCAGTGTTAAATTCTCCGCATTTTTAAATAACGGAAATTATAATGTCTGGTCTACTAAAGAGATAAATATTGCAAACAATTGGTTTGGAAATACTATGGATAACAGGTTTTACGATTTTTCTAAACTCAAAGGCAAAGCAGTCAACCTTAATAATGCGGAAAATCTATATCTAGTTGCCACATCCATGGATAAAAACTACCACAATGGACAGGAATCTACCGTTAATTTAAACTTTAGATATATGCGTGACGAACCTACATCCTACAACAAATTACCTCCATTCAACAATCCTGCGATTAGTTATACTGTCAGTGGAGTAAATGCAGCTGTAACTTCCAAAAATAATTATCTGGCTAACGGCAAATCAAGTTTTAAATTCGTAGCAGATGCTTCTAAAAGCTCATCCTCTCTTACAGTAAATTGTCATGGTGCAAAACTGACTTTAAAGTTTAAGATAAAACCAAATTCGTTCACTGCACTTCAAGCAGCGATTGACAGCTGTCAAAATGGAGTTTTAAATCTGACTCATAATTATACTCGTGACAAATCTATCGACGGTGACATGACCGTAACTATTTCAAAAGACCTTGTGATTAATGGTAACGGTTTTACTTTGGATTCAAAAAATAGTGGCGGAGTATTTTTTATGAGTAGCCGTCCTAATGTGGACATAAATAATTTGAACATTGTTAATAGTAAATCAAAGTGGGGTTCGGCCATTTGGGGTTATATAAATAATATGTCAATCAATAACTGCAGGTTCATTAATTGTTCAGCAAAATTTGAGGGAGGTGCGATTAACCTGGTTGGAAAAGTGCTTACAATAACCAATTCCACTTTCATTAACAATACTGCTGATGAAAATGGGGGCTCTTTGATTGTAACGGGTATCAATACTGTAATTAGGGATTGCATTTTCATTAATTCCAATTCTGGTATGGAAGGATGTTTCATTTATCTTCACGCTAGCAGCAGATTAAATCTCACAGATTCCATATTGTTAACCAATTCAACATCAAAATATATTTCTAAACCAGAGGGTGAATCACTACGGTGGAATATTTCAGCTAACATTGAGAACAATTGGTTTAGCGGTACAAATGACGATATCTTAAAGAATTATGACAGAATCAATGATTTCAAAGTCAAAAGTCTGCTTTATCTAAATGTCGCACCATCTTTGTATGATATTCCTATGGGAAACACATCAAAAATCAGCCTTAAATTTTATTCATATGATGTGAACTCAAGACGTAGCACTGCCTTAACCAGCTTCAGAAACATGAAATTTAACGTCAAATTGTTGAAGGAGGGAGGAAGACTCAGTTCCAATTCAATAATATTAAACAATAATGAAGGAAATGTGGTTTATATTTCAAGCTCTAATGGCATAATGCCTGTTGAATTTAACTATGAATTATTCAGCCATAGAATTTATCTTAATCAGTACGGTGATAATTCTTTCACCGCCCTTCAATATTTGATTAATAATTCAGGAAATGTCATAAACCTCACTAAGGATTATACTTTTTCAAATATTTCCGATTATAAACTGTTTGATGGCGTTTATATTAATAAAGATTTAACAATTAATGGTAAGGGCCATATTCTCAGCGGTAGTGGACAGGCCAGAATCTTTAATATAGGCGGACATACAGTTGTTTTAAACAATATCACATTCATTAAGGGTAAAGCTGATGATGGTGGTGCAATTTTCGCTTCCCCTACATCTTCCTTGTCTATCGATTCATGCAGATTCGAAAACAATACTGCCAAAAACGGCGGTGCGATTTATCTTAAATATTTCAAAAGCATAATCATGGAGTCATCTTTCTTCAAAAACAATTCCGCCACTGCAACAGGCGGCGCAATCTATTATTATGGAAACTATGGAAATAAGGAATTGTTCGACATAACAGGCACTTTCATAAATAACCGAGCCGGTGTGGATGGAGGTGCGATATATGAACATGATATTGCGAATTATCGCCTAAAAGGTAATTTCACAAACAATACTGCCGGAAGAAATGGTGGTGCGGTCTGTTCAGATTCAGTTTTTGTCATTGGAACGATTTCCATTGACGGCATTTTCGATTCAAATGCGGCTGCTTTTGGTGGTGCTGTTTATAGTTTCAATCCATTCGGAAACTTCACAGGCATCTACCAGAATAACAGGGCATCTCAGGATGGAGGTGCAATTTACATGGTCAGAAGTTCTGTAAGATATGGAATGCCTAACACCATCAGCGGCGAATTCTATTCCAACACTGCAAAAGGCCAAGGAAGTGCAGTCTGTGCAATGAATCTCAGTGATAAGGATGTGGATTTACATGATTCCATTTTCATGAAAAATAGTGGAAAATCCACGCTATATTCATCAGGTTATGCCTATCTTAATGTTCATGACTCCATTTTTGTTGAAAATCATGATGATAAAGTACTCGACACATCTAAGGATTATGCTGTTGACGGTCGTCTGAAAGCTTATAATAACTGGTTCGGCCATACGGTTGATAATTTTGATAAAAAGCCTTCTGTCGGTGAAAGAGTAATATTGAATGACTGGCTGTATGTAGATGTGGATTACGGTAAAACAGAAACCGATCTTAAATCTAAAAATAACATTATTTTTACATTGAAATCATATGACGCTAAAAAAGAAAAAGTTTCAGATTATACTGGCAACTTTAAACTTAATTTAAGCTTAAAATCAGATAGCGGCAACTTCAGTACCAATTCCTTTATTTTAGACAATGCCCCTGTTAAAGTTACATATGTTCCAAACAAATATGATGAAAATACTGTTGTTGTTTGGGCAAATCTATCAAAATATTCCCATAAGACATACGAAATTAAATATAATGTAGTTGAGCATCCTAGCGATTCATTTTATGCATTACAATATGAAATAGATCATATGAAAGGAAATGTCCTTAACTTAACTAATAATTATGAGTTCTATCCGGAAAGTGATACTCCAAATGGAGTAAAAGTAAATAAATCCATAACCATCAACGGGAATGGATTTGCCATTGACGGTAAAGGAAGCTCCAACATATTCAATATTTCAGCTGACAATGTTGTTTTGGAAAATATCTCCCTAATCAACGGTAATGACATTAACGGCAGCGCAATATACGCTGAAGGAAACAATATCATAATAAGGAATTCCATTTTATTGAATAACACTGATGTGGTTATCTATGCCACAAAATCATTAACTGCAAATTACAACTGGTGGGGAAATACTGCAGACACTTTCAATAAAAAAGCCAATGTCAGCAGCAATGTTATTTTAGATAATGCACTCTTTGCAACATTCAATGCCAAATCAACTGTTATCGGTGCCGGAAATAACACAACAGTTGTTTTAAACTTAACCAATTTATACAACTTCTCTACAAAAACAAATTCAACATATGATGGACTTAACTTATTTACATTTGACTTCAATGCTGAAGATGGAAAGGTTAATAAAACTTCAGATAAACTCAATAAAGGAATAATTAACGTTTCATTTGAAGTAATAGGTCCACTTTACGCTGATATTTATGCCAAATATAAAAATGTGGTGTTAAACTATACATTTGAAGTAGTTTATGATGATGATTCATTCACCGCATTATATGCTTTGATTAACAAAACAGCACCTAATGGCATTCTTAATCTGGAACATGACTATAAATTTTATTACTATGATGCGGATTATATTGAAGGCATTCCAATAGATAAGGCAATTACCATTAATGGAAATGGATTTAATGTTAATGGAACAGGTGAATCCTGTGTATTTGTTGTATCTGCAGACAATGTCTTTCTGAGAAATATTAATATTTATGATTCATTAGATGCTATCGAATGGCTTGGAAACAATGGATTAATAAACAATATCACAGTCAATAACAGTAACAGTTCATTAAATGCCTTTGGTTCAAATCTGGTTATAAGGAATTCAAATTTCACTCATGCCAGCAGATATTCACTATATCTTGAAGGTTCAAATAATGTTGTTGACAACTGCAGATTTGTGGACAATTCAGGTCCTTCAATAATTGGACTCAGCATGAACAATTTAACAATTGAAAATTCAACATTTAAAAATATTAACAGTCCAATTTCAGGAATCGTTGAAATAATAGATTGTAAAGATGCAAATATCTCCAGCTGCATATTCAATAATCAAAATAACCAATCCATAATGATTTTAGAAGGTTCAACCGTTTATTTAAACAATAATACTCTCTCAAAATCAGATTACATCTATAACTATGGTACTATTCTTTCAAAGACATATGCTCGCATGAACAAACTTAATTCAAGTTACATGGTCGACACCGAAATTTTATTAAACGCAACAATATACGACGATAACAATAATATCATATTAGTTGATGAGTTTTATTTCAAAATTGGAGAAAAACCCGCTAAGGCCAAACTGAATAATACTGCATATGAATATAAATGGACATCAACAAATGGAACTTGGATTGTTATGCCCGACATAAACAAAACATCATTTAAAAACTGCGAGGTTGATTCCGCAACAGTTAACGTGCTGAAATATAATTCATCCGTTATAATTACAGGCATTAGAGACATAATTTATGGTGAAGATGCAAACATAGAATTCGAGTTTAAAAACAGTACTGCAGTTTTAGTTACAGTGCTTCTTAACTCTGATGTGGTATTCAATGAAACCACAAATAAGACTAACATTATCATTCATGATTTGAAAACCGGATTATATACTGTAATAATCAGCACTTTAGAAACTGGACGTTATCAATCCAGTAACGCTACTTCCGATTTAAGAGTCAACAGAGCAGGATCTTCATTGACTCTTGAAGCAATAGTTGATACCTATTACGGAAAAGATTTAATCATAAACTTCACTGTTGAAAATAGAACTGTCGTTACTGCTACAATTTATGATATTAATACCGGAAAATATGTTTTCAACGATATTGTTGAAGGCAATTTATTAGTCTTGAATAATTTGACTGTAGGTTCATACTCAATAACATTAAATAATCTCATTAACCCAAATTACAATCCTAGCGGAGATTATTCTACATTCAATGTTTTAAAAGTCAATTCCACAATCAATATGGATGATGAAACAGAATATGTTTATGACAATGTTACAATCAAGTATAATGTTGATAATTTAACCGATATCCTGGTTGCTGTCATTGATTTGGAAAGTGGTGACATATATAATTTCACAACCACAAACTCAAGCATTAATCTTGATTTGGATGCAGGATCATACCAAATCACATTAGTCAATATGGAAACCGAAAACGTTTTCTCAAGCGAAGATTCAAAAACAATCACTGTCCTACCTGCAAACACCTCAGTTAAAATAGATGACATAGACAATGTCCATTATGGAGAAGATGTTGAAATCATTTTTGATGTAATCAATGCTACAAATGTCACAGTCATAGTAAAAAATGAAAAGAATGTCATTATTTATCAAAACAATACAAATGAAAGCTACATATATCTTTCAGATTTAAATGTAGGCAAATATAGCGTGGAAGTTTATAATTCAGCGACCAATAATTTCAAGCCTAGCAATGACACAAAAACATTTAACGTATTAAAAGCAGGATCATTTATTGAAATCGAGTATGATAATTTAACAACCTACGGAATACCATTCAAATTGGACTATGATGTGGAAAACGAAACACTTTTAAACATCCGCATTTATGATTCCAAAGGAAATATCGTTTATGACAAAAATTTCGATGAAATTAGTGAACTTCCAGATGATATGAGTAATCTGACCGAAGAAGCTTATTTAGGTTACTATTTCTTTATTCATAGAAACTTAACAGTCGGAAAATATACATTTGAATTAAGAAATTTAGATACATCCAATGTAATCGGATATCTGGTTAACGGCAGTTTTGAAATTATAAAAACCACATCCGAAATTGAAGTCTATGTAGAAGATATTGTATACGGTGAAGATTTAGAAATCCATATCGGCGTTATCAATACCACAATCGTCAATATTAAAATAAAAGACTATAAAGGCAGCATTGTTTATAATGATAATGTTACCAGTTCCCCAATCATAATCAGAAATTGGATTCCGGGCAATTATACTGTTATCGTTACAAACCTTGATACAGAAAACATTATTGGAAATTCATCATCACAGGACTTCCAAGTCTTTAAAATCAATTCCACCATCAAATTAAACGACATATCAGACATTTATTATGAAGATAATATTTCAATTAGTTTTGATGTTGAAAATAAAACTATTGTAAATATCAGGATTCAAAATCAGGATGGTGAAGTAGTTTATGACAATAACGTCACATCAGACACGATTATAGTTCCTAATTTGGATGCTGGAAACTACACAGTAACCGTTACAAATCTAGAAACATTCAATATTACCAAAAGCAGCGATTCCAAATCATTCAGAGTTTTAAAAAGAAACATCAACATTACAGTAACCGTTGAAAATAACATATATGGTGAGCCAACTGTCATTAATGTATACTCCGATATTGACGGCACATTCCCGGTTATTATAGGCACACAACAAGTCCTTGTTAGTGTAAAAAATGGTTACGGAAAAAACACAACCAAACTTGATGCAGGAAATTACATTGCTTATGTCAATTATACAAACGACAATTATAATATCAACATGACCAACAGCTCATTTATTGTATCTAAAGCAGACATTTCTTTAAGAATTGAAGTTTCAGATAAAGTATACACAGCTGATGTAACAGGCAAGGTATTTGCAAGTGTTGACGGTGAATATAGCGTTGTCATTAACGGCAATACAATTCCAGTAACTGTTAAAAACGGCTCAGGAGAATTTAATTTAGGCATATTAAAAACCGGAAATTACACAATTACAGTGATTTATAACGGAACTGACAATTATAAAGCCAATACCAACAAAACTACATTTAAAGTTAGTAAAAGCGAAACTAACTTCAACATAAAAACGGATGCCAACAACATAACTTACGGAGACTCCTTAAAAATCACCCAAACACTCCCAGGTGATGCAACAGGTACCATAACCTACACATACGCCAATGGAACCATAATAAAAGTTATCAAAGTTGGTGAATCATTTGTTTTATCCAACTTGGATGCAGGATCTTATGTAATTTATGGATATTACTCCGGTGATTCCAATTACAAATCCGCCAGAGATAGTCTGACAATAACTGTCAATAAAGCCATGAACAATATAATCGTATCTGGTGAAAATACAGTATATCCAGAAAACTCAACAATCAAAGTCATAGCAGATATTGATGGAGAATATACCGTTATTATTTCAGCTAATAAAATCATTGTAAATGTAATTAATGGTGTTGGAATCGGTTCAATTTCTTTAGATGCAGGAAAATACATCGCAAATATCAAATACACAAACAAAAATTATGAAAACAATATCAAAAGCATAGCATTCAATGTTGCCAAGGCCAATATTACCTTAAGCGTTGAAGTCTTAGATAAGGTTTACACAGAGGATGTAGATGGTAATGTATTTGCAAGTGTTGACGGGGACTATATTGTTGTCATCGGAGATACTTCAAAACTTGTCTCTGTTAAAAACGGTATTGGTGAATTTAATTTAGGCATATTAAAAACCGGAAATTATAAGATTTCTGTGATTTTTAATGGAAATGAGAACTATAACAGTAATTTCAAAACAACATCATTTAAAGTAACAGAAACAGGTACTAACTTCAATATAATTGCTAACAACACACACATCACTTACGGTGAAGACGTTAAAATAACACAAAAACTCCCAAGTGATGCAACAGGTACTATAACATATATATTTGCCAATGGGACTGTTATTAATATTATCAAAGTTGGTGAATCATTTGTTTTATCCAACTTGGATGCAGGATCTTATGTAATTTATGGATATTACTCTGGTGATTCCAATTACAAATCCGCCAGAGATAGTCTCACAATAACTGTCAATAAAGCTATAAATAACATAATAGTCTCTAGTGAAAATACTGTATATCCAGAAAAATCAACAATCAAAGTTAAAGCAGATATTGATGGAGAATATACCGTTATTATTTCAGGTAAAAAAATTATTGTCAATGTAATAAATGGTATCGGAACCAGCTCAATTTCTTTAGATGCAGGAAAATACATTGCAAATATTGAATACACAAACAAAAATTATGAAAACAACATCAAAAGCATAGCATTCAATGTAGCTAAAGCAGATGTTGTATTAAGCGTTGAAGTTTTAGATAAAGTATATACAGAAGATGTAGGCGGTAACGTATTTGCAAGTGTTGATGGTGAATATAACATCATCATTAATGGCAATACAATTCTAGTAACTGTTAAAAATGGTATCGGCGAATTTAATTTAGGTATATTAAAAGCCGGAGATTATAGCATTTCTGTTATTTATTACGGAAATAAAAACTACAATAGTAATTACAATACAACATCATTTAAAGTAACAGAAACAGGTACTAACTTCAATATAATTGCTAACAACACACACATCACTTACGGCGAAGACGTTAAAATAACACAAAAACTCCCAAGTGATGCAACAGGTACTATAACATATATATTTGCCAATGGAACTGTTATTAAAGTTATTAAAGTTGGTGAATCATTTGTTTTATCCAACTTGGATGCAGGATCTTATGTAATTTATGGATATTACTCCGGTGATTCCAATTATAAATCCGCCAAAGATAGTTTAACCATTGTTGTTAATCCTAAAGGCAAAGAAAATGCTACAATTAGCATTGATGCTCCTAAAGTAACGGAAGGTGAAAATGTTACAATTACTGTAAATTTACCTGCTGATGCAACAGGCAGTGTAATTGCCACTGTCAACGGCAAAACATATGTTGCTCCTGTAGAAAAGGGTACTGCCATAATTACAATACCAGAATTAGATGCGGGCAACTATGTAATACCTGTATACTACTCTGGTGACGACAAATACAATTCACAAAGCAAAAATGCAAATGTTACTGTTGAAGAAGATAAATCAGACATTATCTCTGCTCCGGACGTAACAAAATACTTCCACGGACCAGAAAGATTTATCATAACTGTAACAGATTATAAAGGTAATCCTTTAGCAAACAAAACAGTTAAACTCACTATAAACGGTGTTGAATACACTAGAACAACAAATGCGCATGGAATTACAAGTATTGCAATAAACTTACAAAGTAACCACTATGATGCAATCGTAACAGTCGATAATAAAACTATTAAGTCAGTTATCATTGTTTTACCTACTGTAAAAGGAACTGATCTTGTTAAAGTATTCAGAAATGCTACCCAATACTATGCAACATTCCTTGACAGTCAAGGAAATTACCTTAGAGAAGGAAGTGTTGTCAGATTCAACATTAATGGTGTAATGTATGAGCGTATTGTATCCGGCGATAAAGGTCTTGCAAAATTAAACATCAATCTCGAGCAAGGTGAATATATAATCACTGCAATGAATCTTGAAACTGGTGAAATGGCATCAAATAAGATTACCGTTATTCCAAGAATCATAGAAAATAATGATTTAATCAAATATTATAGAAATGCTTCACAATACACTGTTAAATTAATTGGTGACGACGGTAATCCTGTAGGTGCGGGTGAAGAAGTAACATTCAACATCAATGGAGTGTTCTACACACGCACAACTAACGAATTTGGTATTGCAAAATTAAACATCAACTTAGAACCAGGACAATACATAATTACAGCAGAATACAACGGATGTAAAGTTTCAAACTTAATTACAGTATTGCCAGTATTAACTGCCCAAGACCTTTCAATGAAATATCATGATGGAAGCAAATTCTTTGCAACACTTGTTGATGGCCAGGGAAAACCTTATGCGAATCAAAAAATACAATACAACATAAATGGTGTCTTTTATAATCGTCCAACTGATAATAATGGTCAAAGCGCATTAAATATCAATTTAAAGCCTGGAGAATACATCATAACTTCAAGCTATGATGAATGCTATATTTCAAACAAAATAACTATTTCAAGTTGAGATTAATTATATCTCAACTCTTTTTTCTATTTTAGAGCATTAACAGAAATTTTTGACTTTTAATAAAACTTCACTTTTAACCAAATAACTAACTTTTGGCATATCTTATTATTGTTAAATTTATAACTAAATTGTTAATTATTTGATGCTTCTTTTTTTGAATCTCTAAAACTAGATGATGAGTGTTGGCAGAAATTATTTAATTTTGAACATTTTTCATACCTCCATTTTTTATTGTACTAGTTTTATGTTAATGATATGAACTTTATTAAACTAATAACTGAATATAAATCCATATTTTTTTCTTTAATGATATTAAATAATCTTATTAAATTATATGATGCCACAATGGAGAATATCAGGTTCTGGACTCTTTTTAATCCAGTTATGGGAATGTTATCATAATGATATATTCTTTTAAAAGTCCCATTATGTTCTTCTACAGTTTTTTAATTTCTTCTATTGTTAATTTTTACACCATATAATGCTTTATCAATAAGATAAGATTTTTTCCTTTAATTATATTGAACTGTGAATTATATGCTTTTTTTATTGTACCGTCAATTACAATATGTTCATAATCAGTTAAACCAATTCTATTTGCTACAATCAATATGGAAACTCATTATTAATTGGTAAATTGATTGGAAATACTTGCAATAATCTCAAATGGTCCAATCACTTGGTTCTAAGCCATGTGAAATAATATTGTACAACACATTGTATCTGGCATTATACGATAATGTCACAGTACTTGTTATTTTATTAATATATTCATAAAAAATCAGTTTCATCATATCTTTGAGGTCAAATGGTGGTCTTTCAATATTTGACACTTTTCATTCTATTTTAAAGAAATCAAAAGTACCATCAAAAATTGCTGATGCAAAATACATAAGCTGGAATTCATCCTCCATTTTGCCAATTTCCATACTAAAATCTCTTAAAATTTTACAATCTGAAATCATAGTAATCAAAACCCAATATATTTATCTAAACAAATGTAAAATTAATTACAATTGATTATATATATGTAATTACTAATATAATAGATTTTAATAACTTATAGTAATAATAAATACTAATAAGTTAGAATTATAAAATATTAACAAATATGAACATAGTATACTTAAATTTACATTAATTTCGATTGCAAAACTAAAAAACAAGGGGAAAATTTAACTTTAAAAAATAGGATTATCTGATTTGAACAAAATTTAAAAAAGTCGTAAAATTAATAAAAAAATGAACGGCATCTAAAAATTAAAAATTTCTCCAACACTCTTAATGTAAAAAAAAGAAAAAAGTAGTTATAAAAAATAACTACTAAAGTGTTGTTAAATCATTAAAGTTCAAAAAGTTTGTCATTCCCCATCTAAATGGAATAATTCCGTTTGCATTTGAATTTAATGCAGTTTGCGCATCATTGAATAGTTCATCATAGCTCAATAGAGTTTCATCATAATCTGAAACATATCCTTGAAGGCCTGTCCAAACCGGAGCTCCATTAGACATTTCTACAAATTTTTGTGTTATTTCTCCAATCCAAGCAGTGTCTTTGTTGTAATTTCCTTTATAAACCATTGGTATAATGGCATCCAAATATTTACTTAATGTTGGAACATCCTGTCCGTCAATGTATAACATTCTATCAGGTTCAGGCATTAGTGCAGCCGTCAATATAATATCTGGATTAATTTTTTTAACTTCTGTCATAGCTCTGTAAACAAAGTAGTTTAGGGATTCAGCTGCTGATGCAAATCGGTATGCAGTTCCACCATATCTTAAGTAATCAAAATGTATACCTGCAACACCACTGATATTCGCATAAGATTTTGCTTCATCAACTATAGACTCTATTAAATCATATTTGAATGTTCCATTTAAATATTCAAGAGCATTCCAGACCCCATCTTTATAAATTACCTGCATCCAGACATGAACTCTGATATTATATTCACATGCTTGTTTAACCCATGCAGTAAAGTTTTCAAGGCCATAAAGAGTTATTGCATAGTAATTTATTAAAATGTCAGTTGTGCCTTTTGAGGCTAAGCTGGATAAGTTAATATCATTCATACTATATCCTCTTGCCCAGTATCCATATCCGTTACCAATTGGGGCATTGATTTTGAGTTCAGATTCAGCTTTAGATTCACCGTACAGTTCATCTCCATGGAATCTGGTTAAAATTGTGTAATTTCCCATATCTAAATCTTTTATGATATTAAATTCCGCAATACCATCATTTTTTGTAAAGCTAGTGTATTGATATGATCCCATTGTCAATGTAATTTCTTTAGCATTGATTGGAGCGCCACTTTCGCTAGACAACAGTACTTTATAATAGACTTTACTGCCTTTGTAAATGTTTTCTTTTGTAAGAGGAGTTATTTTTGTTGGCAAAACTTTGTAAATATTTAATGTTGAGGAATTTGTGCAATTATTTAGTCTGCTGTCTCCTTTAAATAGATAAGAGATATCATATTTGTTAGCAGGTAAATTAATGGTAATATTTGCAATACCTTCACTATTTGTTGTTTTTTTGTATTCTTTACCGTTAATTGTTAATATAATTGTTTTGTTTGATAGTGTTATATAACCACAGCTTAATTTAACGAATAATTTTTCCTTTTCACCTTCAATCACTTCAAAAGTTAAAGGAGTTATTTTTGTGTTATTAACTCGTATAACTGATAAATGGGATAATTCTTTAGAATATTTGTAGCCACTTTCATTAAAGTAATATTTAATATCATAATCACCAGTATAGTCTGAAACATGAAAACTTGCAATTCCCTTTTCATCGGTTTTTTCAGATAATGTATCTGAGTCGATTTCGAAGTAAACAGTTTTATTAACTAATGGATTACCTTTTTCATCTTTTAAAGTAATGTTAAATAACTCATCTCTGAACAATGTTTTACTGTTTGAAGTTATTTCAGTTTTTATTCCATCAAAAATCTCTAAGCTGTTTTCAGTTGATGAAACACCATAATTTTCATCCCCTGAGAAAGCATATTTCAGTGTGTAATTTCCTTGGGCTAAATCTATGTTGAATTTTGCTTCACCATTTTCATCTGTCAATGTTTTGTATTCATTATTTCCAATATTTAAAGTAACATTTTTATTTGGAACGGCAAGATCAAATCTGTTTGTTAATGTAGCTTTAATTATAACCTCTTCATTTTCCTTAAATACTTTATTTTCACTTGTTAATTTTGTATCTGAGAAATCATAAACCTGTATATTATTTGAATGAGCTTCATTGTTTATTGGATTATAAGCTGTAATTATGTATTTTCCAGGATTTAGGTTAATATTTAATTTTGCATTTCCGTTGTCGTTTGTTTTACGAGTGTATGTAACGCCATTTATGTTAAATGTGACATTTGTATTTTTTAAAAGCTCTCCATTTTCATAGAAAAATGTAGCCCAATATTGATTGTTATCTTTATAGATTTTTGATAAATCAGAAGCATTGATTGAAGACCGGACTCTTACATTATAAGATTTTAATAGTCCATCATTCGGATTTAATGCTGTTATAATATATTCACCCGGATTTAGGTTTATATTTAATTTTGCAATACCATTTTGATTGGTTGTACGATTATAAAAAACCCCATTAATATTGAAAGTAACATTTTCATTTGTTAATGGATTGCCCTTGCCATCTAAAATTTTAGCTTCAAATTGTGAATTACTTTTGTAGTATTTCGTTAAGTTATTTGCTATTATTGTAGATAAAACATCTATATTTGCCGTTGTATTGGCATTTAAGTATTTGTCATTTCCTAAAAAAGTTATATTAGCTAAATATTTTCCAGGATTTAAATTTATTGCTAATGATGTTTTACCATCTGAATCAGTTGTTTTTGTATAATTTTTTCCATTAATATTTATTGTAACATTATTATTGGAAATTGGATTATTATCTCTGTCAGACAGCTCAACATTAAGTCGTGAATCATTTTTATAATACATTGTAATATCTTGTGTTTCAATGTTTATATTATCTGCATTTTTATTATTATCAGTTATTGTTACATTTTCAGCTGAAACATATGTCATGCTTAAAAATAGTGCAATAATTGACAATAGAATTATATATTTTATTGATTTTTTAATTTTAACCACCAGGGAACTTTTATTGTTTAAATCTATAAAAATTATTATTTAATATTTATTATTATGGTTACTTTTTTGGTCTCTAAACTAGATAATTAATTAAAAAAATAAGTGGTTAGGGTTAAAATAACCCTTATTTATTGAGTATTTTCAAATACACTCATAGCTTTGATGATTTTTTCATCATCTAAAGGTTTGGCTTGTATTTGAAGACCTACTGGAATATCGTTAACTGTTCCTGCTGGAATGCTTCCTGCCGGAATACCTGCAAGGTTTGCAATAACGGTTAAAACGTCATAGGCATACATTTCCATAGGGTCCAATTCTTCACCAATTTCGTGAGGAAGTTTAGGAACGGTAGGACCTACAATCAGGTCAACATTTTCAAGCATTGAGTTGATTTCGTCACGAATAAGTGATCTTGCTCTAAGAGCTTTTTTATAGTATTTTCCACTGAATTCAGCTTGTGCAATGTGAGAACCGATTTTAATTCTTCTTAAAACCTCGTCTCCGCAAACTTCTTCAATTCTGTAACCGTAATCTCTTCCGTCATATTTTCTTGTAGCTGAGAAGAATTCAACATAGTTAATCAAGTAATATGTAGGTAAACATAAGTCAATGTGATTAAATGAAACTTCTACAAGTTCAGCACCGGCATCAACTAATTTATTAATAGCTTTATTTACAGTTTTGTTAATTTCATCATCTGTTACTTCAATGAAATCATTACAGATAGCTATTTTCATTCCTTCAAGGGATTTTTCTTCCAAACATTCAGTGAAGTCCGGTTCGTCCCAGTTTAATGTGGTACATTCGGTTTCATCATAGTCAACAATTGTATTTAATGCAAGTGCAATTCCACTAACATCTTCTGCAAAAGGACCAATCTGGTCTAAACTCATGGATAAATCAAGTAAACCTTGTCTAGATACTGCACCATAAGTTGGCTTAAATCCAATAACACCACAGTGTGATGCAGGGTTTCTAATGGATCCACCAGTGTCTGAACCCAATGCTATATCACACATTTGAGCTGCAACAGCTGCAGCACTACCGCCTGATGATCCACCAGGGATTCTGCCTAAAGCATTAGGGTTTTGGGTTGGTCCATAATAAGAAGTTTCAGTTGAACTGCCTGCTGCAAATTCGTCCATATTTGCAATACCAATAATTATCCCATCTTCTGCTAATATATTATCCACTACGGTTGCATTGTAACTTCCTAAATAATTTTCCAATGTTTTTGAAGCTGCAGAAATAATCAAGTCTTCTACATTAATATTTGCCTTAATACCAAATACTAAACCTGCTAAGCTTCCAACTTCTTCTCCATTAGCTATTTTTGCATCAATCGCTTCAGCTTGTTTCAATGCATTTTCTTCGTTTAATTCTATAAAAGCATTAATGGAGTCATTTTTTTCTTCAATAACTTTAAGGAAGTGTTCAACATTTTCCTTAGCGGTTAATTCTCCATTTTTGATGGAATTTAATTTTTCAATAACCTTCATTAAAACACCTTAGATAAATATAATAGATATAATTATATTTTTTAATGTTTATATAAGTTAGTTTTTTTAAAATGTGTTTAGTTCATTAATGCTATCTGAAATTATTTTATCTATGATGTGCAAGAATACCCTGATCTGTTGGGGATGAATTGCACAAAAAAGTAAGGGGATGATTACTTGTCAAATTCTCTCTTACTATTCCTTTTATATATTTTTCAAGGTATAAATTATTATATCTATTTTTCAATTTATTTTTTTGTTTAAAAATAATGGATATTAATAATAAAGTGTGAATAGTGGTTGATTTTTCATGTGCTCTGATGTTAATGTTGTTAATAAAGGTGTAAAGGTTAAATTATTATGATGATATGATATAATGTATTCATCAAAATATTGGTAACGCTAGATTTGTAAGGAACAAATTATTAAAAGAATATCAAGATACTTTTGCTTTGTTTAAACAATACGGTTATCATAAATTACAGTACAATTATAGAACTTTCAACACAATGCTCAGCATATTGAAATCGATGAAATAATGAACCTCTGGAGCGGGGGGGATAGCACGGTAATTCTATTCTCAATAGAGAGTACTAGCCCGTGAAGTAATAATCTCGACTTCTACAAATTGAGGTAGTTCAATAAAGGAATATATTTAATTTTTTTTAAAATAATGTACTTATAACTTATAACTTATAATTATAATTTTTCTTGTATAACTTATAACTTATAACTATCTCAAAACTTTTAAATATTAACAAGATTTTATTATTAAACATGAAAAAGGCTGTTGTATTTGATAATTCTGGGACATTGATTGAGCGTTATAGGGTTATTAAGGATGTTATGTCAGGAAATATTTTCACGGATATTAATTCACTTGATTTAATTGACCAAAATGACTCTTTAGCATTGGTTGTGCTTCAATATAATACAAATAAATTGCTGGACTTAGATTCCAATACTTTGATTTCGGATGTTATTAAAGAATATGATATAGACTTTGATGTAAGTTTTACTAACTTTGAAACTACCAAAGATGAGATTAGGGAAATACTGTTAAATGAAAAATCAGCTGTTGTATCAGATATTACCGACGGCTTTCCAATTTTGAGAAAAAAAGTTCCTCAGATGGAGTTATGCAACGGATCAGCAGTTATAATTGATATGGATATTGGAATTATAGCTTATACGATTACTTCTGCAGGCAAGTTATTTGAAGGTGTTGTTGATACAGTAGACAATTTAAAATCAAAAGGTTATGAAATATTTTTAGCTTCCGGAGATAGAAAAGGAGCTATTAACCGACTAGCTGATATGCTGGATATTAGTAAGGATAATGCCCATGGCAGTGTTTCTACTCGCGGTAAATGTAAGGTTGTAAAATCTCTCCAAGATGATGGCTATAAAGTAATGATGGTTGGAGACGGTTTAAATGATGTTTTAGCATTTAAACAGGCTGACGTTAGTGTATTGACTGTTGAACAGCAGGAAGAAGTCTCACCTAAACTAATGGATAAAACTGACTATATCATTGAAAGCATTCGTGAAGTTAAAGATATTGATTTTTAAATAATGTTTTCAATTACCTTTTTGCTTTTTAAGATGTTATCAAAATTATTCAGCTCTATAATTCCTTTTTTGACTTTTTTCAATAACTCTAAATCTAGAGTACCTTCACCTAATGTAATATGCTGGTCTTTTATTCCGTCATTATCGTTTAAATGGCAATAGGTTATGTCTTTTAGGTTAAGCAATTCCTCCGTATTTCCTGTTGTATTTCCATGTCCCACATCTATGGTCAAATTACATCCGCATTCGCTTTTAATCATTTCAAGTTCTTCTATTTTGTTTCCAAGAAATGCCTGACGAACTGGCAGATTTTCAACAGAAATTATCACATTATCAGCATAGTCAACTAAATCGGAAATGCTTTCACATGCAAGTTCCAGTGCTGCTTTTCTTAGTGGCGGATCGTTTCTGCCGATTTTACCTGCATGAAGGGTTATTGCATGAGCATTAATTTTTTCTGCATAATCTATACATTCCTTCATTTGTTTTACACTTTCAGCCCTAATGCCCTCATTTAAACTGGCTATGTTGATATCAACAGTCGGAGCATGAATTGACACTTCCAGACCACAGTCTTTAAATGCCATAGTGTTTTCCTTTTTAAAAAATGGTGATTCTCCAAGTATTTCTATCATATCAAAATTATATTTATGTGCTTTTCTGATAATTTCTAAGTTGTCGTCCATAAACATGGACAGTGTTGTGAAGCCTACTTTCATATTTATATATTAGATTATCATATATAATAAATGTTGATATATGTCAAAATTTTACATAAGTGATAAGTTATGAAAGAATTAAATGAAAGTCATATAAAGATTTTAAAGCATTTTTCCAATGGTATAACTCATAATTTAATCTTATGGATTATTTCCAAAGGATCCATTCATGGATATGGAATCATGAAAAAATTAGATGATTTTTTTGACTTTGGAAATGATAATTGTGAGTTAAAATCCTCCTCCAGTAAGGTTTATCCGATTTTGAGAAAAATGGAAAGCAATGGTCTTATCCTTGGTGAATGGCAAACCGTCAATAACAAAAGGGTAAAGTATTATTCTATTACTGAAGATGGAGAAATTGTTTTAAATCATATTAAAAGTAATATGATAAATGTATTGGAAAATCCATCATGGTTATCCTTTATTGAAGATATGACTGGAAGAAAAGTTAAATAGGAGAATTTATATGAACGCAATTGAAACAAAAAACCTTACAAAAGTTTATAAAAATTTCACTGCAGTAAATTCCCTAAATTTAGAGGTTCCTGATAATACCATTTTCGGAATGTTAGGTCCGAATGGTGCCGGTAAAACTACAACAATCAAAATGTTAACTTGTTTAATCCAACCAACTTCTGGTGAAGCTACTGTTGGAGGTTACGATATTAAGAATAATCCTGATGAAGTTAGAAGACTTTTAGGTATGGTGCCTCAACAGGTTAGTTTATACAAGGATTTAACAGTTATGGAAAACTCTCAACTATGCGCTGACTACTATGGAATTGATCCTAATGAAAGGGATTCTCGTATTGAAGATTTAATGGAACTTGTAGATATTAAATATGCAAAAGATAAATTAGTTTCCCAGCTGTCCGGAGGCCAAAAGCAAAAAGCTTCTCTTGTAGCTAGTCTGGTTCACAGACCCAAGATATTATTTTTGGATGAACCGACTATCGGACTTGATCCTACAACTAAAAGAACATTGTGGGATTTAATCCGGGAATTGAATGATAATGGCCATACCATTATTTTATGTTCTCATGATATGCATGAAGTTGATATGTTATGTGATAATGTTGGAATCATTAATACAGGTAATTTGGTGGCTTATGATACGCCACAAGGCCTTAAAGATGCACTTTTGGAGTCAAACAAAAAAGAAATTTCAGATACGTTATCTCAGATTTCAGCTGAAAGTGATGTTAGCACTTCAACAAAAGAGGATGTTGATAATTTATCTTTAAGGAAAATGTCTTTTTTACTTAAAAGCAATGATGATGATATTATCAATTCATTAAAACATAATTCTCATGTTAAAAGTATTGAAATAGCTCATAATGGTCGTGTTAATTTAAGAATTGATTATTTTGATGATGATGCTGTTAACAGTGTTTTGGATAGTGTAATTAATTCAAATGGTGTAATTAAATCAATTACAACTGAAGAACCGTCCCTTGAGGATGTTTTTATTAAATCCACATCTGAGGTGAATGAAGATGATAGAGTTTAAAAAATTTGGATGGATGATAAAAAAAGAGTTGATTTCACTTAAAAGACACCCTGTTCGTCTGGTTTCCATTATTGCATTCCCGATAATCATGATTTTACTTTTTGGTTATGGTATGGGTGGAGACATGACGGATTTACCTATTGTTGTTGTAAGTCAGTCTCATGGTGATTTGACAGATTTAACATTGGATACAATTAAATCAACAGAGACGTATCATGTTGTTAAAGTAATGGATGACCAGCAAAAAGCAGAAAAAATGGTGGATAATGGTGAAGTTAAAGCTGCTATTATAATGCCTAAGGATTATGATGATACAAACTCGTCGAATCAAAAAGCGGTAACGCTGTATCTGGATTCCTCAGATCAGATGGCTTCACAAATTTTGGATTCATCAACTCAGTCAATATTTTATAGATTATCCAATATGGCAGCCTCAGGCTCTGTTACTGCAGTTAGTGAAAATTCAACAGCTGCTCCAACTTTATCCCATCAGTTAAATAATTTTAAAGACGATATTAGTCTTCATATTAATAGAATCTATGGAAATATTAAATATATTGACTTTTTGGTGCCTGCAATCTTGGGTATGACTATTATGATGAGTTGTATGATGGGTATGGGTGCAACTATTGCTGGTGAAAGAGAAACCGGTGAACTGGCACGTTTATTCATGACACCAACATCTGTAGCTACTGTTATTGGTGGAAAAATTGCTGCAAAATTACTTATTGAGCTTGTAAGAGCATTAATATTAATTTTCATGGCAATACTGTTATTCCATGTAAGTATTAAGGGTGGTGTATTGCAGACATTCATTGTTTTAGTATTTGGAGCTCTGTGTTTTGTTGGTTTTGGTATAATGTTGTCTGCAAGAACCCAAACTCAGGAAGATTATGCCCAAATTGTCATGCCTTTTTCAATGCCTATGATGTTTGTTTCAGGAGTGTTTTATCCGATTGAAACAATGCCTTGGATTTTACAAAAATTGGCTTATATTTTCCCATTAACTTATTTAAATGATGCAATGAGAGGAATAATGCTTAAAGGTCAATCATTAGGTGATGTTTGGTTTGATTTAGTTATTCTTTTAGGTTATACTTTAGTATTCTTTATAATTGGAGTAAAAAGATTTAACAGAGATGTTTAGGAGGTTTAATAATGTATAAAAAATTTAGTATAGCTATTGTTATTGTATTAATTTGTTTAACTCCAATTGCCGGTGCAGATTGGATTTCTTTTGGTCATGATTATACACATGCAGGATTTGTTAAAGATGAGTCTGACTTTGTTACTAACATATGGAATTTTAATTTTGGCTCACCAATTTTTTCATCTCCCGCAATCTCCGGTGACTACCTATACTTATCTTCAAGTAACGGTCAATTAAAATCAATAGATATGGAAGATGGTAGTGAAAACTGGAGCCTGGATTTAAAATCTGCTACTAATGCTACACCAATTGTGTATAATAAGACATTGTATATAGGTAGTGAAGATTCTTTTAGTGCAATTAATGTAGAAAGTCATAATGTCATATGGGAATATTCAACTTCATCTCCAATAAGCTCAACTCCATATTTATATGAGAATGTGGTTTATGTGGGATGTGATGATGGACATTTGTACGGATTTGATAATGAAACAGGCGATGTAAAATTCGATGTTCATTTGGATGGAAAGTTAAAGTCTTCTCCAATGGTTATTAATGATACAGCTTATATTGGATCTACCAATGGAAAATTATATGCTGTAGACATTAATTCTAAGAATATCGATTGGGAATACACAACAGGAGATTCAATATATTCTTCACCATCCTATGGGGATGAAAAAATATTTTTCGGAAGTGATGACGGTAATATATATGCAGTCAATGAATCTGATGGAAAATTAGAATGGAAAGTTGATTTAAACAATAGGGTTAGGTCATCTCCAACTGTAGACGAGCATGACAATAATGTTTTCATAGGTTCTGATGAAGGAAACATTTCATGTTTTGATATTAGGGATGGAATAACAAAATGGAGTCATTCTGTTGGTGGAGCTATTCAATCAACTCCCGCTTTAAAAGAAAATTTAATTGCATTCGGATCCAATAATGGAAATGCATATGTTTTAAATAAATACACTGGCTTGGAGGAGTTTAGCTATAATCCTGGAACAATATTATTCAATTCTCCAATTACTTCATCACCGGCAATTAACGGAAACAGCTTATTCGTTGCAGGAAATGATGGATATCTATATTCCCTTAATATTGATAAACATGAAGTTCCAACTTCCGTATTTTTATATTACTCATTAGCTATTTTACTCATTGTTTTAGTGATAGCTATTGTGGTAATTCGAAAAATTAAAAAATAAATTAGT
>ONIK01000084.1 GCA_900317865.1 uncultured Methanobrevibacter sp.
TCTTCAACATTTGCTAATTTTCCTATCTCATCTATTGCTTCACCATCAATAATAACATTATCTAAGTCAAATACTACAAGTTTAATCAATAATACCACCAATTATATTAAATCTAGCTCACTTAATCTATCGTAAGCTCTTTCGACACCTAATTTAGCGTCGCTTTTTGTTTTTGCTCCGGTACAAACAACTTTACCAGAACCAAACAATAATAGCACAACTTTAGGGTCAGATAATCTGTATACTAAACCAGGAAATTGTTCTGGTTCATATTCAGTATCTTCAAGTTCTAAAGCTACTGCTTCTAAATTTAATGTGGATTGCAAATTTGCAGATGCCACAATATTTTGAATTTTAATTTCAAATTCATGAGGAATTTCTGTATCAACTTCCCTCATTAAATCTACAGTTTTTTTGATTGCTAATTTTGAATCATCTATAGATTTTGCTCCAGTACAAACAAGCTTACCAGAGCTAAAAATTAACGCCGCAGTTTTAGGATCTTTAAGTTTGAAAACTAATCCTGGAAACTGTTCACGATTAAAATTAACACCCTCTAAAGCTTGGGATACATCAGTCAGGACAATATCCTTCCCAATGCTTGCGGAAGCTACAATGTTTTCTATTTTAATGTCAACATCGGTCAAATTAAAACCTCCAATTAAGTTTTTAAAAGTAGTAAGTAAAAATTAAGAAAACAAAAATTAAATTTTTACTAATAAAATATTTTATTTATATAGTATATAAACTTATGTTTATTTAAATATATTAAACAAAAAAATTAAAATTTAAAAAATTTTAAATAATTAACTAATGGGGAAATTAACATGATAGAAGTTGAAGTAAAAGCAAAAATTGAAAATTTTGAAGATATGAAAAAAAAGTTAGAAAATCTCGGAGCTATAAAAAGTAAAAAAGAATTTCAAGAAGATATATATTTTAACAGCCCAATTGTAGATTTTGCAAATACAGATGAAGCCTTAAGAATAAGAACAACAAAAGAAAATGAAAAAACAAATATATTCATAACCTACAAGGGACCTAAAATAGATTCTAAAAGTAAAACACGTGAAGAAATAGAAATTGAAATAGAAGATAGTGAAAAATGCAGTAAGATATTTCAACACCTTGGTTTTACAAAAGTAAGGGCAGTTAGAAAAAACAGACAATATTATACCTATAAAAATTTTGAGATTAGTTTAGATGATGTTGAAGGATTGGAACCATATATGGAAATAGAAATTTCTTTAGAAGATGGAAATGACTATAGTGAAGCCCAAGAAATGATATTTGAATTATTTTCAAAATTAGGAATTAATGATGGATTTGAAAGAACATCCTATTTAGAACTTTTAGAAAAATTATATTAAATACTATAAAACAAAAATACTATATTAGTATAATTATATAAAGAAGTGAGATAATTGCAATATTTTATAAGTCATTACAATAAAGAATGTGAAATAACTTTCCCGGACGATTTTATAATTTACGATACTACTTTAAGAGATGGAGAACAGACACCTGGTGTTTGTTTTAGTTTTGAAGAGAAATTAGAAATCGCCCGTAAACTTGATCAATTTAAAATCAATCAAATTGAAGCGGGTTTTCCAATAGTTTCTGAAAAAGAAAGAGAAACTGTAAAAGCAATAGCAAATGAGGGTTTAAATGCTGATATTTTAGCATTAACCAGAACAAAACCTGAAGATATTGATGCTGCATTAGATTGTGATATTGATGGTATAATCACATTTGTCGGAACATCAGACATTCACTTGGACCATAAAATGCATATTACACGCCAAGATGCAATTAATTTATGTGAAACCGCTGTTGATTATGCTAAAGATCATGGATTATATGTTGCATTTTCAGCAGAAGATGCTACAAGGACAGATATTGAATTTTTAAAAAGAATATACTCAAAAGCTCAGGAATGTGGTGCGGACAGAGTCCATATTGCTGATACAACCGGAGCAATTACTCCACAGGGAATTGATTATTTAGTCAGAGAACTTGTAAAAGACTTAAATATCAATATTGCACTTCACTGTCACAATGATTTTGGTTTAGCTGTCATTAACTCCATTACTGGAGTATTAGCGGGTGCAAAAGGTATATCAACAACAGTTAACGGTATTGGTGAAAGAGCAGGAAATGCATCATTAGAAGAACTCATCATGGCTTTAAAAATATTATATGGAAAAGATTTAGGATTTAAAACTAAATATATTACTGAATTATCAAATATTGTATCCCAAGCAAGCGGATTGCCTATCCCATATAACAAACCAGTTGTTGGAAACAATGTATTTAGACATGAATCAGGTATACATGTGGACGCTGTAATAGAAGAACCATTATGCTATGAACCTTATGTTCCCGAACTAGTAGGTCAGAAAAGACAACTTGTTTTAGGTAAACATTCCGGCTGCAGAGCAGTTAGAGCAAAATTAAATGAATGTGAATTGGAAGTTAGCGATGATGAACTTATAGAAATTGTAAGACAAGTTAAAAAATCAAGAGAAGAAGGAAAATACATTAACGATAAAGTGTTTAAAGAAATCGTTAAAAACACAAAAGGGTAGATAACGTGAACATTACTGAAAAAATCCTATCTTCAAAAGCGGGGCATGAAGTAACGCCAGGGGAAATAATAGAAATTCCAGTTGATCTTGCAATGTCTCACGACGGAACTTCACCGCCTGCAATAAAAACATTTGAAAAGGTAGCGGATAAAGTTTGGAATCCTGAAAAAATTGCAATTATTTTTGATCATAATATTCCTGCAAATACAATAGGTTCAGCAGAATTTCAAAAAGTTTGCCGTGAATTTATAAAAAAACAAGACATTAAAAATAATTTTATACATGGAGAAGGAATCTGTCACCAGGTAGTTCCCGAAATGGGTTTAGTTGAACCGGGAAAAGTTATTGTTGGTGCAGACTCACACACATGTACTTATGGTGCTTTTGGAGCATTTTCAACAGGAATGGGTGCAACAGACTTAGCAATGGTCTGGGCAACTGGAAAAACCTGGTTTATGGTTCCGCAAGCTATAAAAATGGAAGTTACTGGAGAACTTAATCCATATATTGCTCCTAAAGACATAATCTTAAATATTATTGGAGAAATCGGAATCGCCGGTGCAACATACAAAACTGCAGAATTCTGTGGCGAAACCATCGAAAATATGGGTGTTGAAGGAAGAGCAACCATGTGTAATATGGCAATTGAAATGGGTGCTAAAAACGGAATAATGGAACCAAATAAAGAAGTAATCGATTATATTTGTAAAAGAACATTCAAAAAAGAAAGTGAATTGAATATTGTTAAATCAGACAGCGATGCGAATTATGAAAAAGAAATGCATTTTGACATAACTGATATGGAACCTCAAATTGCATGTCCAAATGACGTTGATAATGTTTGTGACATCTCAAAAATTGAAGGAACCCCAATAGATCAATGTTTGATTGGTTCCTGTACAAACGGCAGACTTTCTGATTTAAAAGACGCATATGAAATATTAAACGGCTCAAAAATTAACGATGATATTAGATTATTAATATTACCCGCATCACGTGAAATATACAAACAAGCAATGAAATTGGGATATATCGAAGCTTTTATTGATGCAGGAGCTATAATATGTAACCCCGGATGTGGACCATGTCTCGGAGGACATATGGGAGTTTTATCCGAAGGCGAAGTTTGTGTATCCACAACAAATAGAAATTTCAAAGGAAGAATGGGAGACCCTAAATCTTCCGTTTATCTTTCAAATTCAAAAGTTGTAGCGGCTTCAGCAATTGAAGGAGTTATAACCAATCCAAAAGATTTAAGTGAATAAAATGCCAATGAATAAGAATGAAGCCAATAAAAGGCTTATTGAAAAAATAAATGCTGTTGAAGATTCATACCCCAAAAACTTTTCAAACACACAAAAAATACTATTAACAACCGATGGCTCCATTACAGCAATTCTAGATGTACTGTATGGAAAAATTACACTAACAACATTAGAACAACATTTTGAAGATGCAACAGAAGAAAGTGCAAAGTTAGTGAATGTAGAAGTTGGCGATGAAGTTAACTTTAGAGAAATCATAATGCATAAAGATGATGAAAATCTAATTTATGCTGTTTCTTACATTCCAATAAAAAGATTGACTGATGAAATATGTAGTGATTTAGTTAGAGCGGACATACCTATCGGAAGAATTCTAAAAAATTATCAAATAGAGTCCAGAAGAGAAATTAATAATATTTACATAGAAAAACCTAATGAAACATTACAAGAATTATTTAACACTACCGAAGATATGTTAGCAAGAGACTATATTATCATACACAAAAAAGAAATATTAATGTGGATTAAAGAAATATTTCCGGTTTCTCATTTTACCAAAGTTTAACAGGGTGATCTTATGAATTTAGAAGGGAAAAAAATCAACGAACCGACATATGATTTAATAAAAGTAGTTGAAAAGGAAAATAATGTTAAAATTTCACCTATACAAAAAATCCTATTATCATTAAGAGGACCAATAACTACTCCCCTAGATGCATTATATGGTAGATTAAAATTATTTGTACTCAAACAGGAAATTGAAAAAGCAGATGCACATGTAGCCGATTTGCTTGATATAAACGAAGGCGATGAAGTACTTATTCGTGAAGTAATTGTACATAAAAATGGCCGTCCACTAGTTTATGCATTCTCATACATTCCAACAGAGAGATGTAATGATAAAATTCTTAAATTATTACTTGCTGAAGAAATCACAACAGGTTTAATCTTATCAGAAAATAACATAGAGACTCAAAGACAAATAAATAACATTTCAATAGAAACCCCAACACCAATACTTCAGGAACTTTTCAATACAACAGAAGACATGCTAACAAGAGAATACTCAATGAGCCAACATGGAACAATAAGATTATATACAAAAGAATCCTATCCATTAAGTTATTTTAGAGAAATGTAGGTGCTAACATGGGTGTAAAATTAAAAGACATAATTGAACCTGAAAAAATAAATTTTAAAGATTTGGAAGGAAGAGCAGTATCTATTGATGCATTCAATACACTTTATCAATTCCTATCAACAATAAGACAAAGAGATGGACAGCCGTTATGTGATGAAAACGGCAATATTACTTCACATTTAAGCGGAATATTATATAGAAACTCATCAATGG
Organism: uncultured Methanobrevibacter sp.; assembly: GCA_900317865.1. GTDB lineage: Archaea > Methanobacteriota > Methanobacteria > Methanobacteriales > Methanobacteriaceae > Methanocatella. The sequence goes on from ONIK01000084.1 coordinate 5,208, forward strand.
TTGAAAAAGGAATAAAACCCATTTATGTCTTTGATGGTAAAGCACCCGAACTTAAAAGTGAAACCCAAGCCAAAAGAAGAGAAGTAAGGGATGAAGCAGAAAAGATTTACAAAGAAGCTTTAAAAAGTGGAGACACCGAAAAAGCCCGTAAATATGCAATGAGATCATCCAAACTATCTCCTGAAATAATTGAATCCTCCAAAAAATTACTAACATTGATGGGAATACCCTATGTTGAAGCAAAAGGAGAAGGAGAAGCTCAGGCAGCATATTTGGTTGAAAAAGGAGATGCATATGCAGTTGCTTCACAGGATTACGACTGTTTATTATTTGGAGCAAAAAGAGTTGTAAGAAATCTCGCTGTTAATTCAAACTTAGGCAATTTAGAATATTACGAATTAAGACATGTATTGCATGAACTAAACATAACCCGTGAAGAATTAATAGACATGGGAATTTTAATTGGAACTGATTTTTGTGATGGACTTAAGGGAATAGGTGCTAAAACTGCACTAAAATTAGCTAAAAAAGGACAATTACAAGAAAAACTAGATGAACTCCAAAAAGAAAGTGACCATGATTTAAATGAAGTGAGAAACATCTTCTTAAACCATAATGTCAATACAGATTATAAAATAAAATGGAACAAAGCCGACAAAGAAGGTCTTGTTGAATTTTTATGTTATGAGCATGGCTTTTCAGAAAGCCGTGTTGTTAAAGCTTCAGACAGACTTAAGAATTTAAGTTCTTCACAGGGCAGTCTTGATGCATGGTTTTAATATGGAGGAAAATCCTCCCCAAATACTTTTTTTGCATAATCCATTGCCAATTTAACTTGAGTTCTATACTTTTTCATCATTGCATTCTCAAAATCAACTCTAGATTCACATTTTGTAATTAACGTAAGTAAATCCATATATCTGTCAATAGCCAATTTTTTATCAAATTTAAATTCATTCATGATTTCTGGAGTCAATTTTTCAAGGCATGGAAATTCCAAAGTCTTACAAACTGTATCCGTAGAAAAATAAGTCATTCTAATCAATGGTGAAACGGATGAAACCAAAACATGATTTCCCGCCGGAATCAACGGTGGAACACCAGTTTTTAAATATCTTTCCATTGAAGTTAATTTATTATAATTTTTTAAGTTATAACAATGGAGTTCTGTATAAAATTCCGGTTCAAAATATTCAATTAACTTTAAAATCTTTTGACCTAACTCAGATTCATAATATTCCTTTTTAATTGTAGAAATATACTCTGTTCTGTCAAAATTATAAAAATAAAATTGTCCACAAGACAAATCATCTTGTTTGATTGATTTAATAAATTTAATAGAGGTTTTTCCTTCATTTCCATGAATTCCTCCCAAAAACAATTTGGTGGGACCTCTACCATTGTCAATATATTGAAAATAAGACATAAAAAATAAAAATTGAAGGAATTATGTTCCTTCTTGCCAGTTAGCCATGTAAGCTTTTTGTTTATCTGTTAATGAATCGATTTCAATACCCATTGCATCTAATTTCATTGATGCTACGGTGTAGTCGATTTCGTCAGGTGCTTTGGTTACTCCAACAGGCAAATCGTTTTCCAGGATGTGTTTTGCT
>ONIK01000032.1 GCA_900317865.1 uncultured Methanobrevibacter sp.
TTGAATATTTCTGATGTTTTGTCTAAGATTGATTTGTCTGGATTGAATATTTCTGATGTTTTGTCTAAGATTGATTTGTCTGGATTGAATATTTCTGATTTTAATCCTTCAGATCTTGCTGATTTGACTCTTTCTAATGTCACAAAATATTATCATGGTCCTGAAAGACTTGAAGCAACATATACTATACTTGGTCAACCTATTGAAAATGTAACTATTCACTTTTATGTCAATGATGTTGAATATAAAGTTAATACAAGTAGTGCAGGTAAAGCATCTATTGCTCTTAATCTAAACCCTGGCGTTTATGATGTCATGGCTAGAAGTTTAATAATATTCCAAACAGCTACAGTAACCATTAAATCAACTATTGAAGCAAAAGACGTAATTAAATACTATAAAAATGCAACCCAATACTATGCCAAATTTGTTGACGGTCAAGGAAATCTATTAAAAAATACTGATGTTAAGTTTAATATTAATGGTGTTGAATATACAAGAAAAACTGATGCATCTGGTGTTGCAAAATTAAATATTAATTTAAATTCCGGAACTTATATTATAACTGCTACAAATCCTGTTACAAATGAAATGCGTTCTAATATGATTCAGGTATATGGTTTAATTGCTGAAAATAGGGATTTGACCAAATATTTCAAAAATGAATCACAATATTCCATTAGACTTTTCGATGATCAGGGAAATCCAGTTGGAGCAGGTGTTACTGCATTGTTCAATATCCATGGTGTGTTCTATAATAGAACTAGTGATGAAAACGGTTATGTAAAATTAAATATTAACTTAAATCCTGGAGATTATATTGTAACTGCAGAATATAATGGGTATAAAGTTTCTAATAATATTAAAGTTTTACCTCTTCTTATTGCATCTGATTTAACTAAACCATTTTTAGATTTAACACCATTTACTGTTAAATTAGTTAATGGCCATGGTAATGCTTTAATAGATAAAGTAATTACATTTAATATCAATGGTGTTATGTATAATCGTACTACTGACCTTTCCGGTATTGCTAGATTAAATATTAACTTATGGCCTGGTGAATACATCATTACATCAATGTATGAACAAATGGGTGCTGTTACTGCAAATAAAGTAACTGTAACTTCAATTTTCGGTTAATTAATTTTAACCTTTTTTTATTTTTTTTTGAAATTCTAATATTCAATTATTTAAGATTCATCGAATTCTATTTATATTTACTTTTATAAAATAATAATATGGAAGAAATTTATGAAGTAATTGGTGTTGAGCATTTAAAAACCATATTGTCTGGACTGACACCTGAAGATATTGTAAAGCCTGCATATGACAACTGGTTTCCAACCCAAAAAACAGGCCATACTATCCTTGATTTAGAAACTGGAGAAGTCAGGGGCATATCAATAGAACACAATCAAATGCCTTTTCAGTCAATGATGTATATTGAATTATATACTATAAAATCCAGTGATTATCCAATCGAGCCTGAGGAGTTATTTTCAAAAACAGAATATGAAGAGTTTTTGGAGTTTATGGAAGATGAGCCATCTGAATTCGCGCCTGATATGGTTAGCATTTTTTGTGAAGAAAATGACATTGATGAAGAATCACGCAATATTGGAATACTGGCTTACAGGTTTTCCACTAATGATCAACAGAATTATAACATGTGGGAATCTGCTATTTTAAATAAATACTATGATAAAACAGATGAAAACCACAATCCATTTAAATTTAATCAAAGCAGTATGTAAATTTATGATGGTGTTTTTTTGAATAATATTAACTTATCTTATTCTTTTGATTGTTTATCCAATTGGAATTTTTTACGTCCGTAACAGGATAGAGGGTTATTAATTCCTTTACATGAACCGTCAGGTTTACATAGCTGTGGCAGGTGTATTTTTATTTTTTCACAGCTCATTGGAGTGTACCATGTTGTTTCTCCTTCATGGTTAATGTCTATTTCACTGTGCATTCCAAACCCTAGCTTGGATATGATATTTACCTTTTCCTGGGGCTGATCTTCAAATAATGGTGGTGTACAGTTGTCTGCAGCATCAAATATCAATGGCAATATTTCATTTTGAGTTATGCTAAGGTCCGGATCTACATCGGACACTTTTATTGTTTCGTCTGATGCAAATATTCTTGGATATAATCTTGCATATGATGCAAATGATGTTAATAAAAGCACAATTGCATCGTTACGTCCTCCGGAAGATACTCCATTTACTGTATTTTGTATGCATGGTGGAAATGCTTCAGGATTTAATTTTCCTGCCTGTACAGTTCCATAAATTCCACCGCTGCCTGCATAATACTGATTATATTTACTTATTTCTTCTGGAATGAATTCTTTCAACTCTTCGGATAATTTGATTATTTCAGGATGCATTTCAACTCTTGCAGACATCTCTTTAATTCTTAAAATATATTCTTCTGTTTTCTGCATTATTAAACGTGATAAAATTAATTCCTTAACACTGTCTCCTACCAGAATATTGTACATTCTGTCAGGGCTTCTGTCTGTGAACTGTTCTGCATAATTGTTTAAAAATTCATCCTGCTGGAGAATTATTGCTCCGTCCTGTATGAGCAATTCACTTAATTTAAGTTTTTTTGTAGATATTACATCTTTTAGAGAGCTCCATTTAATTGCGCCATCTGTTTTAATTTCATCCAGGATTTCATCTATTATTTCTTCTCTCATGGTGGGAGTTAATTTGGCTAATCTCTCTTGAATTAGTAATCCCTGTGATTCAATAAACAATCTTGCTTCTCTTGAACCTGGATTGAACTGTATTGCAATAGCTTGGCAGAGTACATGAAATATTACAACATCCTGTTTAAAAATAGCTTCATTTAACAGGTATTCAAATTCATTTTGGTTATAGTTTTTATTATTCTTTTTCTCAATAGCCCACTGCATCCTTTTAAATGCCAAATCTTTGTATGACTTGGGTATTATTGTGTCGTCTGAGATTTTTTGGTTGTTTGTATGGGTTACCTCTTCAATCAGGTATTCATCTTCTTTTTCAAGCTGATTTAAATCCCCATATTCCTTTATGATTTCACGACCTTCATTTGACAATGGGTTTATATATGAAATTTCTGCCATGATTTTAATTTTACCTTCCGTATTTTAAATAATTAACTTATATTTAAAAGCAAAATTTATTTCACTCTGTAAATTTAATCTATACAAAGATTTTTAATAGTTATTGCAATTAATGTTTATTTGTTCATTAGTCAATGTTCCTTATTTTAATTTTTGTTTTGGGATAATCTTAAAAAAATAATACTATATAAAGTATGAATAATATACATATTAATGCTTAAAAAATTTAGGAGAAAAAATTAATGACTAAAATATTTATTTCATGTGCACTTCCTTATGCAAACGGTCCGTGTCATTTGGGTCATATCCGTTCCACATATTTGCCTGCGGATATTTATGCAAGGTATAATCGTATGATTGGAAATGATGTGTTGATGGTTTGTGCTACTGATGAACATGGAACTCCAATTGCTGTTAAGGCAGATAAAGAAAATAAAAAGCCTATTGAGATTTCTAAAAGATATCATGATATGATTGTTCATGATGTGGAATCCATGAATATTTCTTTGGATAATTTTACCAGAACAACTGATGAAATTCATTATGAAATCGCTCAGAATTTTTTTAAAGATTTGTATGATAAAGGTTTAATCTATAGGCTTGATATTCAGCAGCTATACTGTGAGAATTGTAAAAAATTCTTACCTGACCGTTATGTTGAAGGTTTATGTCCTGCCTGCGGTAGTGAGGCTCGTGGAGATCATTGTGAGAAATGTGGAAGAGCATTAGATCCGACTGAACTTGATGAACCGAAATGTTTGACTTGTGGCAATACGCCTGTTATTAAAGATACTTATCAGTATGCATTTAAATTATCTGATTTTGAAGATGAATTGAAGTCTTATATTAATAATAATGATAATTTGCCTGCTAACGTTAAAAATTATGCATCCAACTGGCTTAAAGAAGGTCTGAATGATTGGGTTTTAACTAGAGATATGGACTGGGGAATTCCGGTTCCTTTGGATGAAGCTAAAGGAAAAGTGTTGTATGTTTGGATTGAAGCATTTTTAGGTTATATTTCCTCAGCCGCTCAATGGTCAAGAAAGACAGGCATCAAATGGGAAGACTACTGGAATGATTATGTTGTTCATTTCATTGGAAAGGATATTATTTACCACCATTCAATATTTTGGCCGGGCTTGCTCACTGCTTACGGATGCAAAAAGCCTGACATGATTTATGCAGGTGAATTCTTATCTCTTGAAGGAGAAAAGATGTCTACCAGTAAGAACTGGGTTATCTGGATAGATGATTTTGTAAAGGATTTTGATGCTGATTTGCTTAGATATTATTTAACAATCAATGCTCCTTTAAATAAGGACTCTGACTTTTCATGGGATGATTTCCAAAGAAGAAACAATGATGAGTTGGCTGATGTTATTGGAAACCTGCTTCACAGAACATTTACATTTACCCATAAGTTCTTTGACGGCAAGGTTCCTGAATATAAGAATCCGTCCAGCGAAGATTTGGCATTTGAAGCCGAAATTAAGAAATTACCTGATACCGTAGGTGAATTCATTTCTGCTTATGAATTCAGGGAAGCTTTGCTTGAAATATTTAAAGTAGCTAAAATAGGAAATAAGTATTTCAACGATCAGGAACCTTGGAAAGCAGTAAAAGAAAATATGCAAAAGGCTGCAAATACATTATACCTATCAAATCAGTTAGCTAAAGCTTTAGCTGTTGTATTGAAACCGTTCTTACCTGGTAAAGCTGATGAAATAGCTGAAATATTGAAATTGGATAATATAGAAAAATGGGAAGATGCTAAGGTTGCTTTGCCTGAAGGCTATGAAATCGCTAAGGCAAAACCATTATTCAAAAAAATTGAAGATGATGTAATTGCTCTTCAAAAAGAAAAACTACAGGAAAACTTAAAAAATAATGAGGATGATAATATGAGTGATATTATAGATATTGATTACTTTGACAAAGTTGATATTAGAATAGGTCAAATTAAAGAAGCTGAAAAAATAGAAAAATCTGACAAATTATTAAAATTACAGGTTGATATCGGTGATGAAACCAGACAGATTGTTGCAGGACTTGCAAAATTCTATTCACCTGAAGAATTGATTGACAGAAAAGTAGCTGTTTTAGTTAATTTAAAACCGGCTAAATTGTTCGGAACATTATCTGAAGGAATGCTTCTTGCAACCGGAGAAAGTGGAGCATTGCTTTCACCTGATGACTGTGAAATCGGTGAACAAATTCAATAAATTTGATTAATATGGATGAATCTGTCCTGGTAATTAAGGCTGAGAAATACTTAAAGGAAATTGCTGCTGATGATATTAGTTTGGATAATATCGATGAGTTTGACAATTTCAAAAATCTCTACCTTAAACTGGATGACAGATTAAAAACTTTAAAAGAACTTAGACGTGACATGGAGATACAGGGATATGGTTCTCCATTCGCATCACTTAACAAATATGGAAATAAGGTCATAGGTGAAGTTTCTCTTGAGGAAATAAGTGAAAATAGCCGTCACAACAGGATGTTTAGAAATAAGGCAAATGCCAAAAAAAATATTCTGGACAGGGTTAAATCAGCTATTGATTCACATCAAATCGCATTGGGCCATTTAAATCAGTTTGGATATTTGAAATGTGATTCATGTTATAAAAAATATTCAATTTCTGATTATATTCAATCAAATGGGGAATGCAGCTGCAAATCCGAATCATTTTCATTTAAAATCAATAGGCAAAATTCATATAGGATTGAAATAATTCCATATTTGCCTCTGTCAGGTAATTATCTTGTATTGATGTCAGACCTTTCAAAATATGGGAGAAGTTCATTTAAGAAAGTTATCAATGCACTTAAACAGGAACGTACCGGACATGTTAAAACCATCTCAACATTATTCAGATATAAGGACAGCAATAATCGATGGTTAAGGAAAAGAACTACTTTTGATTCTGAATTTGTTGATAACTATGAAGAAGAACTTAGAAGAACCTATGGGAAAGATGTAAGAATTGAAAAATTGGAATTCCATAGGACAAAACCCGCCATTATAGATGACAAGCATGCAAGAATATCTTTAGCTTTAGGATATGTTCGCCATGCTGAAAATATTATTAGCACTATTCGGGATGACATATTTAAAAGAAAATTAACTGATTTTAAGAGAATAAATAATTATGATGAGATATTTCATAAATACAGCAATTATACTCCAAATTTCATAGATGAATTTGACACGGCTGAAATTGAAAGATGGAGAGAAAATAAAATCAATGAGAAATTAAGACAACTCAATTATTTAAATCGTCATGGTGAGCTTAATCGTTCACTTAAAAGGGATTTAAAAACTAGAGATGCAATTGAAAGAACAATTTTTGAAAATATAGCTCCTGCATTAATCAGTTGGGATATTTTCAGATATTATTTAACGACATCAGTTTCAAATCGTAAACTTACAACAGGACCGTTCCCATATATTCGTGTTGAACTTGACCGCCAGCAAAGAAAAGTGTTTTCCAAAAGATTTCCAAAAGTTACAGACATTTTAAGTCAATTCACAGATATTAAAATTCTTGATGTAGAGGAGAAGGATTTAATATTGTATGAAAAATTCAAATTTGAAAAGCAGATGAAGAATTCAAATGTTAAATTTAATCATTCTGCTTTAGGTGCAGCTATTCTGGATTTAAATAGTGAAATTGACCTGGAAAATATTAGTAATTCATTTTATGTTAATGAATCTAAAATTAAAAAGGAAATTAAAAATATTGATAATATTAAAAATCCTAAAACAGTCAAATCCAAAAAATTCCTGGATTTAATTAAAAAGTAGTGTTAGTTATGGATGAAAATGTTACAACAATTCATATTACGGAGGCATTGTCTTCAATAGACATTATGAATTTGCTTGATAAATATCCTGACCTTGAAAAAATAACCTGTTCACCAAGTGTCTATAACAGATTGTCTGATAATTATATAAACGCTTTAGAACAGTTGGATATTGAAGTTACAAAAGAATATCACTGGGGAGCTTCCAGACAACCCTGTGATTATGAAGATGAGTTATTGCAACTTGCAAGTGAAGGATATAGGGCCAGAGAAATTGCAGAAATATTGGATATAACCGTCAACAGGGTTTACTATTTGCTTAGAAGAAATAAAACCAAATTGGATACCAATACTAAAAAACATGATTATGATGAAGTTAAATCACTAAAGGAGTCTGGTCTAAAACCAAAGGAAATTTCAGAAAAGTTAAACATTCCGGTTAGGACTGTATACTATATTCTGAATAATAAGTAATGATTAGCTGCTTTTGGAAAACTGATTAATTCAGTTATCTTATGAAATAATACTGTCGCCTCAATTTAACATTAAAAGATTAGGTAAATACTGATTTTTAGTTTGAATAATCGCAAATTATTTTTTTAACTTGTAATAAATATAATAATTAAGTAAGTGATTATTATGATTTTATTACCTCAACTACCATTATATGTTATTGCGATAATATGTGGGTTGCTTGCTTTTTTAGTAACTCATTTGTCAATGCCCAGAATTATTAGAAAGTTGGAAAAAGCAGATATTGTAGGTAAGGATTTACATAAGTCTTGGAAACCTATTGTTGCTGAAATGGGTGGATTCGGAATTCTTTTCGGTTTTATTATTGGAATGTTTTCCGGTATCTATATGCACGATATTCTTACATTTTCATTAAGTATTGTGCTTCTTGTTATTTTACTTGTGGGTATTATAGGTATTGTTGATGACCTGTTGGTTTTATCTTCAAAAGAAAAACTTTTCTTGTTGTTTTTAGCAGGTCTTCCTTTAATATGGGTTGCTCCGGATAATGTGGGAATTGTATATTTAATTTCTATTCCAATAGCTGTTTCCATCGGATCCAATTTGACAAATATGCTGGCTGGTTTAAATGGTATTGAATCAGGTTTGGGTATCATATCACTTGCATCCTTAACTATTGCATGTATTATTTTAGGAAAATATGACGTAACTATCATCAGTATGAGTATGCTGGGTGCTCTAATTTCATTTTTATATTATAACAAATATCCCGCTCAAATTTTCCCCGGAGATACTGGTACATTAATCATTGGGGCTACAATCGTTTCAATTGCTTTTATTGGTAGGGTTAAATTAATTGCATTAATTGTTTTAATGCCTAATATCATTGATGCGGCTTTGAAATTTTACAGTGCAGGAGTAATGGAACGCCAGCAGTTCAAACCGACTCAGGTTGATGACGAAGGTAAATTAATAAGGCCTGAAACAGGTTTCAAATCATTAATCAGATGGGTTATAAGAAGGCCGATTACAGAAAAACAGGCTGTTCGTATTATTTGGGCTATCGGTTTAATGTTCGGTGTTTTAGGTATATTTGTTGCATTAACAATGCCTGGCGTAATAGGTAATCAAACATTAGCAAACTTCCTTCAAATTAAAGAGATGTTTTATCATATATGAGGTGATTTAATGAAACCTTATGTTATTTTAAATGCTGCAATGACTTTGGACGGTAAAATAGTAACAGCAAAAAACAGTTCAAATATTTCAGGAGAAGAGGATTTAAAAAGAGTACATGAATTAAGAAAGAATGTGGATGCAATAATGGTTGGAATCGGAACGGTACTGGCCGATGATCCAAGATTAACTGTTCATAAGGTTGATGCTAACCCTGAAGACAATCCTGTTCGTGTTGTGGTTGACAGTAAATGCAGAACTCCAGTTGCAGCCCGTATAACGAATAAAGATGCCAGAACAATTATTGCTGCTGCTAATGAGTTTAAATATGATTTTTTAGTCAGCGACAGATGCAATGTCTTTAAGCAGAGGGGTGTAGAATTTTTCTTCAGTGGAGATACGAAAGTTGATTTAACTGCATTGATGAATCATCTGGCAGATGAAGGAATTGAAACCTTAATGCTTGAAGGGGGAGCTACACTAAACTTTGCAATGATTGAAGCAGGCCTTATTGATGAGATAAGAATCTGCATTGCACCTAAAGTTGTTGGGGGTGTAAATGCAAAGACGCTGTTTGATGGTGAAGGCTTTGATACAATGGATGAGGGAGTTAACCTGGAGTTAACTGACTCATTTAGTTTAGGAAAGGATTTGATTTTAACTTATAAAGTTCTAAAATAATCCCATATATCCTACATTTTGACAAACGCAGTATCTGCAAAGAGACCTTTTGTCATGTATTGCTTTCATTCTTACTTTACAGTAATAAGAATCATCTAATTTATAAACATCATCTTTTTTATCATCACTAAATGGATGAAGAGGTTTTTTGGCTATCAATGCAAGATAAAGAGATAGATATTTGGTAAATTCACGGGTTTCTATATCTCCTCCGGCATAGGTGTCAAAGTAATAGTTAATGTCACCTTTCATTTTGTTGATGACGCTGTCCTTAATATCAAAATCATCACTGATTTCTAAAGAATAGATTTCATCATAGGTTTCAGAATTGTATTTGGCCAGTTTTTTAACTAAGGGGTCTTTATATCTATCGTCAGTTACTTTATTTCTTAAGTATTCTATCGGATAATCTTCCAATTCAGTTTTTATAATATTTAAAAGAGCTGATGCTTTCATAATATTCCTTTGCTTTTTAATAATTCACGAGGATTATCCACAAGAGCTTTCATAGCTTCTTCGTCACTTAAACCTGCTCCACGTGCTATTTCATATGATTTTTCAAAGGTTATCAGATTGTCCGGTGAATGGGTATCCGTATCCACAAGTAATTTATTTCCCACTTCGCGAGCCATATTTGCAACATGACCGTTTCCAAGGCAGTGTCCGTTACGTGCACTAATTTCAAGATAAATATCGTTTTTAAGTGCAAGTTCAGCTTCTTCACGGGTTATTAAACCGGGATGTCCTAATATATCGACATATTTTGATTTAACTGCTGCCAGGTTTGTGCCTGGAGTTACTGGTTCGTTTAATGTTTCACCATGTACGACCACAATTTTTGCACCTAATTCTTTTGCTCTTTTAGCTATTCCGTCAATTGACTCTGTTGGTGCATGTGTTACTTCAGCACCTAAAACAACAGTTATGTCCCAGTTTGAATTAATATTATCTATTGCTGCCTGTATTTTTGGGATTTCTTCAATATTATAATAGTCAACATGATCTGTAATTGCGATTGCTTCATGATTTAATTTCAATGCTCTTCTTGCAAGTTCGGATGGTAATAATTCCCCATCACTGAACAGACTATGCATGTGTAAATCTATTCTTTTGTTCATTTTAAAACCTCCATATTTATATATTTTTTATCTATATATTAAATATTAGGAAATATTTAACTGTTTCCTATTATAAAATATGGAGAATATAATATGAAAAATAAAACTTTTGTCGCTTTAATAGCATTTTTCTTAGTTGCTGCAGGTGCAGCTGCTGTTTATGCTGAAAGTGCACATGTCGGATCTTTTAATTTTGATGTTCCTAATGATTTCAAAGTAAAAGAAACTAACGATACTACTGTTGTTTTGCAAAACGATAAAAAAGAAATTATCATAACTTCTAAAATTGTTGGTAAAGATGCAGTAAATTCCTATTTATCAGGCCAAGGCTTCAAATTCAATGAAACCATCAACGGTACAAAAGATGTCAAAGGTACTGGTTTAAATGGACATTACAGTTATACTGCTGATACTTTTTCCAAAGACAAAGGTTATGCTATTGCATATTTATTAACTGATAAAAACGTTTCTGTTATTGCAATAGATAATGACTTTAATTCAGATGATAATTTCGATAGCAGTGACCTTTCAAATGCTGTTGGAGGCATTGTTGATAAAATAATGTTATCTAAATAAATTTAATTTTAAATTTATTTTTTTCCTTTTTTTTTAAACTTACTTTTATATAGAAATAAAGATATAATTCTTATTAACTGAAATTTTTATAGGAGATATTTATTATGAAAGCTAAAGCTACAAAAATTGCTGAAGGTGTTTACTGGGTTGGTGTTCTTCATTGGAACAGTAGAACTTTCCATGGATACGGCATTCCAGGAACCACATATAATGCATATTTAGTATTTGGGGAAGAAAAGACAGTATTGATAGATAATACTTATGTTGGTCTTCAGAATCAATTGGATGCAAGAATTGAAGATGCATTTGCACAGGAAGGAAAAGATATTAAAATTGATGTTTTTGTACAAAACCATTCTGAAATGGATCATTCAACTTATTTGAGAGATACCATTGAAAAATATAATCCTGAAGCTGAAATCTATGCATCCCCTAATTGTATCAAATTTTTAGAACAGCAATATCACAATTTCGGAGATTTGGAATTAAATGCGGTTCAAACTGGGGATGAAATAGATATTGGTGGAAGAACTCTTAAATTTATTTCTGCACCGATGTTGCACTGGCCTGACAGTATGTTTACTTTCCTGGCTGAAGAGGGAATTTTATTCTCAAATGATGCATTCGGTCAGCATGTATGCCATTCCAAAAGGTTTGACAGTGATTATTCATTAAGCTATTTGCTTAAAGAAGCAAGAAAATATTATGCTAATCTTGTAACCTTAGGCTCTCCAATGCTTAGAATGAAATTACAGGAATTAACTGACACAGGTTTAGTCAATGAGATTAAAATGATTGCACCATGTCACGGACAAATCTGGACAGACCCTGCTCCTATTGTTGAGAAATATTCCGAATGGGGTTCCGGTGTATGTAAGGATAAAATCACTGTTATCTATGATACAATGCACCATTCAACTGAAAAATTAGCTTTCCAAATCGCTGAAGGTATAATGAGTGAAGGCGTTGAAGTCAGAATGTACTTTATGCAGGAAGACGGTCCGGATGATGTAATCACCGATATTTTAGACAGTAAAGCTATTGCATTAGGTGCCCCTACAATGATGAATAAGCCTTTCCCACGTATAGGTAACATGATGTACTGGCTGGACTGTGTAAACTTTGCAGGAACTACCAGCATTAAAAACGCTTTAATCTTTTCATCAAAAGGTTGGGGTGGAGGAGCTGTTAAAAAACTCCAAGATGAGTTGGAAGCTTCAGGATTTAATGTAACTGACACATTGGATGTTACCTTTGTTCCAGATGAAGATGTTTTACAAGAAGCATTCAACAAAGGTGTAGAATTGGCTAAATCAATTAAAGAATAATTTAATTTATTCTTTATTATTTTTTTTCAACAGTTAATTGTTGTGTATCGCAACATTTATATATTAATTATATCAAACATATCCTTAACAGATTGAAGGTGTAAAAATGTCAAAAAGTCTAGTGATTTATTTTTCCCGTGCAGGTGAAAACTACTTTGGCGGAGAATTGAAAAACATTGAAAAAGGAAATACTGAAGTAATAGCTGAATACATTCAAAATGAAACCTCAGCAGATTTGTTTAAAGTGGAACCTGCTGTCGAATACCCTGCAGATTATATGAAATGTATTGACGTTGCTCAAAAAGAACAAAACGATGATGCACGTCCTGAAATTAAGGAAACATTGACTGATATCAGTGAATATGACACAATATTCATTGGTTTTCCAAACTGGTGGGGAACCCTGCCGATGCCAATGTGGACACAACTGGAACAATTGGATTTCACAGGAAAAATCGTAAAGCCATTCGTTACTCATGAGGGATCAGGATTCGGCTCTTCTCAAAATGATTTGAAAAAATTATGCGAAGGGGCAGAAATCAAAAAAGGTTTATCAATTCCTGGTGCAAGTGTTTATGATGCTGAGGACAGTGTTGCTCATTGGGTGGCGGAATAATGTCTGAAGATATTCCTTTTGGAAAAGGGGAAGAAAATCCCTTTGGTGAATTTTTCATTGGGAAAAGCTATCTTAATATTTTAGCTCAGCTCGGTGAGGTAATGGTTGCCAATGTTACCTTTGAGCCAGGATGCAGAAACAATTGGCACATACATCATGCAGATGAAAACGGCGGTCAGATTTTGCTTGTAACAAAAGGCGAAGGATGGTATCAGGAGGAAGGTAAATCCGCTCAAAAATTAAAGCCTGGTGATGTTGTATCTATTCCTCCAAATGTAAAGCACTGGCATGGAGCAAGCAAAGACTCTGAATTTACACATATTGCAATTGAAGTTCCTGGAGTTAATCCTGAAAATGAATGGTGTGAAGAAGTTTGTGATGAAGAGTATAATTCACTTGAATGAACAAATTTATTATTAATCACCACCATATTTTTTATTATGAATGTTTCTGTTTTTATACCGGCACATATTACAGGTTTTTTCAGCATAGAAAACAATGATGACCCCTTGAAAAACGGATCCTGTGGTGCAGGATTTTTACTTGACAGGGGAGTTGAAACCACATTAAAGGATTCCTCTGAGTTTAAGATTAACGTTAATCAGGGTTCGGATATTGTAATCAATGAAGTTTTAAAATACTTTAATATTGAAGACTCCTTTGAGATAACCCAGGATATACAGCTTCCTATAGGGGCAGGATTTGGAACATCTGCAGCATCTGCCTTAAGTTTATCTCTGGCTTTAAACGAGTTTTTTGACTTCGGATATTCAAAAAATGAATGTGGTCAAATCGCTCACAAGGCTGAAGTTTCACTTGGAGGGGGATTGGGTGATGTTATAGGACAGACTGGTTCCGGACTGGTTTTAAGGACTCGACCTGGTGCTCCAGGAGTCGGAAAAATCAAATCCTTTGAAGAGGATTTATATGTGGCCACCAAATTTTTTGGTAAAATAGATACTGCTTCCGTCATACGCAATCCTGAACATAAAAAAATAATTTCTGTAAATGGCCGTAAGTGTCTGGATAGTTTTAAAAAGAATTCCTCCGTTGAAAATTTTTTAAGACTTTCTTATGAATTTTCTTTAAATACAAAATTAATGACAAATGAAGTTCAATCTTTAGCTGATTATTTTAATTCTTGCGATGATATTTTAGGTGCTTCAATGGCAATGCTTGGAAATACTGTATTCGCCTTTGCAGATAATGAAAGTTCATTAAAAAAATTAAATATTGAAGGGATGAATATAGATAAACTATACACAAAGAGGCAATTATGATAAAGTTATGCTATGATGTTAATGACTATCGAAGACAAATCAGTGATGTCATCACTGAGGATGATACTGTAATAGAGCTCGGATGCCATACGGGCAACACCTCAAAAGTCATTCTGGAAAATGATGTCAGGCTGATAGCTATTGACAATTCCCCCGAAGCAAAAAGTGAAATGGATAAGTTTGATTTAACATTTATAAATGCCGATGTGCGACTTCACGATACATTGTCTGAAGTATTTAAGTTAATTCAAAGATGTGATGTTCTGGCTATTGACCTGGGTGGAGGATATCATCCCGACACTGTTTTCAAGGTATTTTATATATGGTCTTCTACTTTTAAACCGAAACATACCATTATCAGAAACCGGGGTTTGGTGGAGTTTTATAATTCTGTTTGTGAAGTGGAGGGTAGTTACAAGTCTGAGGATGGCTTTTTGGATTCATATAAGGACAGTGGCATTCCTCCACAAATAAAGGAATTTGATTTATGGACTCCAATGCCCAAAAAATAGATAACTGGTTAATTTATTTTTTTGATAAATATCTTTTTTTTAAATAGTACATAAATGAACAATCAAACTATATATAACATCAAAAATATATTATATAATGTTATTTTATTAGAAGGTATTACAATGATTGGTAAAAAAATTCGTTTAGAAAGAATATTCAATAGGAATACTGGAAGGACAGTTATTGCTCCTATGGATCATGGTGTTTCCAGCGGACCTATTAAAGGAATCATAAATATTGATGATACAGTTGAAGAAATCTCCCAAGGGGGAGCAGATGCAATATTAATGCACAAAGGAATTGTTCAAAGAGGTCACAGAGGATACGGTAAGGATATAGGTCTTATTGTACACTTGTCAGCAAGTACCTCCCTTGCACCGGACCCAAACAATAAGGTAACCGTAACTTCAGTTGAAAAAGCAATCCAATTAGGTGCGGATGCAGTTTCAGTTCATGTAAACCTTGGAAGCGCTACTGAAAGTGAAATGTTGCAGGAATTAGGTGAAATCGCTGAAACCTGTGATTACTGGGGTATTCCACTCTTAGCAATGATGTACCCTCGTGGTCAGAAAGTGGAAAATGAACTTGATGTGGAATTTGTAAAACATGCTGCTCGTGTAGGTTCAGAATTGGGAGTAGACATTGTAAAAACAAATTATACTGGTGATCCTGATTCATTTAAAGAAGTAGTTGAAGGTGCACTTGTCCCTGTAGTTATTGCAGGAGGACCTAAAGTAGAAACCGATGAAGAATTATTAACTATGGTAAAGGATTCTTTAAGTGTTGGTGGAGCAGGTGTAGCATTCGGACGTAATCTTTTCCAAGCTGAAAATCCTGGAAAAATTACAAGAGCAATATCAGAAGTAGTTCATAATGATTTAGAAGTTGAAGAAGCTTTAAAATTATTAAAATAAGGTGATTTAATGCAAAATAAATTCGCTTGGATAATGACTCCTGATCTCCCATGGGATGATAGAAAGGAAATGATAACAACCGCACTTGAATCAGGTATCAGTTATGTGCTTGATTTGGAGTATAGCGATAAAATTCGCAAACTTGGAAATGTAAACATTATTTCTACCGAAGAAGATGCTGACATTTATCTTGTTGGTATAGATGGTGAAGGAGACGGATCAATTGATTTAAGTGAAAATTTGTCTGACTCTAAAGATTTGGCCGATGCCAAAAAAGCTAAAGGAGAAGGTAAAACTGTTTGTGCATACATTAAAATCACTGACAAATTACACGAACAACTTGCAGTAAAATTGGGACCAATCGTTGATTATATTATTCTTGTAGGAACTGATTGGACTGTAATTCCGCTGGAAAATATCATAGCAGATCTTCAAAAAGTGGATGTTAATATTATAGCTGCTGTAGCGGATAAAGACGGTGCAAAATTGGCTTTGGAAACTTTGGAACATGGAACTGACGGCGTAATATTTGAAGCAAATGACTTTGCACAGATTAAGGAAATTGCACAGGAAGTTGATGATGCATCCAAAGTCAAATATGAATTGAAAACAGCTACAATCACCAATGTCAAATCATTGGGTTCAGGTGACAGGGTATGTATTGATACCACTGACATGATGGTGCCTGGAGAAGGTATGTTAATCGGATCTTATTCAAAATCATTATTTTTGGTTCACTCAGAATCATTGGAAAGTGAATATGTGGCTTCAAGACCATTCAGAGTTAATGCAGGTCCTGTTCAGGCATATGTTATGGTTCCTGGAAACAAAACAAGATATTTGTCCGAACTTGTTGCCGGAGATGAAGTATTGATTGTAAATACAGAAGGTGAGACTCGTACAGCATATGTCGGAAGAAGTAAAATCGAAAGAAGACCATTAATATTAATCGAAGCTGAATACGAAGGCAGAACAATCAGAACATTGCTCCAGAATGCAGAAACAATAAGAATTGTAGATGCTGATAATAATCCTTTATCTGTAGCTGATGCAAAACCTGGAGATAAAGTAAAAGTATACATTGAAAAAAGTGCAAGACACTTTGGTATAGCTATTGATGAAACAATTATAGAACAATGAGGAATATTGATGTCACAAATCAGAGCCTTTTTAGCAATTGACTTAGATGATGATTTAAAACCTAAAATAAATAAGATTATCCGTGAATTCAAACAGATTGATGCAAATATCAAATATGTGGATTTGCAGAACCTGCATTTTACATTAAAGTTCTTCGGAGATATCGATACTGAAGGAATCGATGTCCTTGCTGAAAGAATAGAAAATGTGGTAAAGGATTTTGATTCATTCAATATTAAAATAAAAGGCTGCGGTGCCTTTCCCAATAAAAATCGAATAAAGGTAATATGGGTAGGTTTGGATGAAGACCACATTTTAAAGGAATTGCATGATAAACTGGATAAGCAGTTCAATTCTTTAGGCTTTGATTTGGATAAAAAATTCTCCTCCCACCTGACAATAGGCCGTATGAGATCAGCTAAAGGCAAGGACAAAGTTAAAAATACTATTGAATCATTTGATAATGTTGATATTGGTTCAATGGAAGTCAACAGTATTGTATTAAAGAAAAGTACTTTAACACCATCAGGACCAATTTATGAGGATTTAATCGAGTTTAAGCTGTGATTTAATGGATTATAAAGATATTTTAGATGAAATTAAACCAACTCAAAAAGAAAAAGATAAAGTCGGGGAAGTTTCAAATAAGCTTCTTGATTTTTTAAATGACAAATGTCATGTTGATAACATTGATGCCCAGGCTGTTCTTGGAGGTTCCGTTGCTAAAAAAACCTATTTGCGCGGCAAATCAGACATTGATATTTTTATAGCATTTTCATTAACCACTGATAAACAAGATTTAAAAAAAACAGGCCTTGATTTGGCTCATCAGTGCTGTGATGTATTCGATGCCGTTCCAAATCATCAGTTTGCATCTCATCCTTATGTGACGACTGAAATTGAAGGTTTTGAAGTAGATTTTGTCCCCTGCTATAGGATAAATGATGGAAGTCAGCTCAAATCTGCAGTAGACAGGACAATTCTACATACAAAATATGTCCAGGCCAATCTGGCTGAAGGTCAAAACGATGAAGTCCTGCTTTTGAAAAGATTCATGGACATGACTGGAACTTACGGTTCCGAATTTAAGGTTGGCGGATTTGCAGGATATTTATGTGAATTGCTGATAATTCAATACGGAACCTTTGAAAATACTCTAAAAGAAGCCAGTGAATGGAGATATGGCCATATCATTGATTTAAAAGAATACGGCACGGCTAAAAACTTTAACGATCCGTTAATCTGTATAGACCCTACTGATAAGAACAGAAATGTTGGAGCAGCATTAAGATTGGACAAGTTTTCACAGTTCATTCAATCAGCTCGTAATTACCTTGATTCCAATAAAAAAGACCAGTATTTCTTCCCGTTGAATAAAAAACTGGATAAAGATAATATTCTAAATGAATTTAAACGTCGTGAAAGCAATCTGATAGCTATAAAATTTGATATTCCAGAAATACCTCTGGATACTTTACATCCCCAAATTAAAAAGACTTCCGATTCCTTAAGAAAGATATTGAATAAAAACGATTTTTTAGTTTTCCAGAATGATTACTGGACTGATGAAGAATCATGTGCAATAATACTTCTTGAATTGGCTGTATCCAAATTGAATAATGTTAAAGTTCATGAAGGGCCTAAAGTCTACTATAAGCAGGCATGCAGCAATTTCATTGATAAATTCGGATTAAAAAACTGTTATCTTATTGATGATGTTATGGTTTCAAATGTTGAAAGGGAATTTACAACACCACAGGATTTTATTGTTAATCTGCTTACAAAAGAGCAGATTTTCCGCATTAAGGTAGGCAAAAACCTGACCGAACCAATTTTGGATACATATGAAATTGCAGATATCAATGATTTAGCTGAAAATAACGAGTTTTTAATCTTTTTAGATGATTTTTTATATCCAAATCAGCATATTAAACGTTAA
>ONIK01000059.1 GCA_900317865.1 uncultured Methanobrevibacter sp.
AGCTGACACAGCTTGAAAGATTCAAATACATTTACATGAGGTCTAGAGTAATGAAAACAAAAGATAACAAACTTCCTACACAAGTAATATAAATATTTTATGATTATTGCCCGTATACTATACAAAATATTTAGTACTTTTAGCTCTCAAATTATACTATACAACTAAAAAGTATATATTTTTATTACTTTTATTTTTACCCCATATTTCCGAAAAATCAATAAATGGAATTGATGGATTTGGAGGATATTCAGATAATGTCTATGAATATGTATATGAAGATAATGGAAATACAATCTTAATTATCGTACATAATAAAAACAGCAAAGTTTAGATACAAATGTTAAAGATTATTAAATTTCCATTTTTTTATTTTTTTACAGTAACATCCACTATTACCTATAAAAAAACCACAATCCAAAACCCTTTCATATATTGTAGTTCAAAATCAAAATCCAAAACCAAAAACACAGCCGTTAATGTTAAAGTCAGCCCATTAAATCAAAAGGAAAATGTAAGCTATTAATTATATAACCCTTTTTTTAATCAAACAAAAAAATAAGTATTAAATCTGTTGCCCGTAACTTAAAGAAATAATCCTGATTTCTATAAATAGGAATATGGCAAATTAAAAATATTATGGGGAATCAATAAAATATGAATCAGAAAAAACTGCACTTTCAAGGACAATGAACCTGATGATGTTTATGAAGAGAGGCAATCGCTTTGCAAAATAAGTTTAATTATATTAATGAACAGATATTAATATTGAAAATGTAATTATTATCGGTGATGAAATGGCTATGGATTTAACAGATATTGGAATTGAGGAAGGACAGAAATATGAAGGGATTTACACTACCATGAGCAGGGATGGCGTGAAAAATGCCGCACCAATAGGAATTGTATGCAAAGGCAAGGACAAACTTGGATGCAGATTATTTGTCGGCACCAAAACCCTGAAAAACATTATGGAAACACGCAAATATGTTGTAAATATTACTTTTGATCCCATAAATTTTGTAAATTCAACCATCGGAAACCTAGATATTGAAGAGTTTACGGATGATGATGACATTGCAATATTGAAAAATGCAGAGGCGTATATCATTTGTGATGTCACAGACATTAGAAAAATGGATCCAATTAAAGACCATGTAACATCAAATGGAGAAGCGTATATCATAAGCAGCGATGTTGTAGAAATCGTCAAAAACAATCCATGTGCAAAAGCTTTAAACCGAGGAGTATTCGCGCTTCTGGAATGCCTTACAAACTATACTCGACTTGACCTTGTAAGTAAGCAGCAGCAGGATTATTTCATCGGAAGGTTTAATGAAAACAATCGTATGATTAAGAGGGTTTCCGGACCGGATACAATAAAAGCCATGGAGATTCTTAAAAACAGCATGATAGAAAAAGGTTTTGATGTTAAATAGAACATGATTTTCCCTTTGATTTTAGTTGAGCACATGGGCCGGTGCTGAAGCCAAAATTAGTCATGAATAGTTTATTAAGGATTAATTAGATGATTCGCTCCAGTCATCACACGTATCATCCATTTTAACTAATCTTTCATGGTATCCACAGTAGTATTGGGTGCAAAGGCCAATATCAAATTCAACATGTTTGCAGTTATAGCATTCTTTTTCATCCATGATATTTCCCAAAAATTCATCCTTTTTTTAAAATATAGTCAGTTAATAGTTTTATGCATTGTCTAAAATAAGTTTTTTCAGTATGGACAATCACGATATTTATATTTTAAAAACTTTTTAGCCTCTTCCAGGAATTCTTCAGCATTGTTTATCCATAATTTTGCAATACTTTCAGTAATTCCATCAACAGCATCATAATCAGCATCTTCACGTAAAGATTGTGCACGTGCAAGATATTTGGTTATTTTCATATAAAATCACCTTGATTTACATATACTTGACAAAATAAAGATAACCCTCTCAATAAAAATAGTTATAAATTGTTAAAATCTTAATTTCATATATGGAATTTGAAGAAATATTGTTATTGCCATATAATAAATTAAAAAATACATGGAAATATTGTAGTTATAACAAGTCCTTTTTTCTATTCATATTGCTGTTATTATTCACCTTAAATATTATTCCAAATATTTTTTCTAATATTCCAACTATTGTAGTATCATATGTAGTTATTTTTATAATTTTATCCGGTTATGGAATGTGCATAACCCGGGATAAAATTAATCATGGATATCGTTTGCCTAAAATCATGCCTAAACTGATTATTACTCTTGGAATTAAATCATTTATTGTTTTTATAGTATATTTCAGTCTCCAGAGTTTAATTTTAAATATTTTTTCTGATTTATTAAATTTTCCACAATTTGATTTAATAGCATTGATTATGCATTTTTCAGATACTTTACGCATGTTATTTACACATAATCTCATTCATTCACTAATTTTTTTCACTGTGGGAGCCATTTTATTTTATGTGACTACCTTTTTTACATCAATAGGACTAGCAAAACTGGCAGACACAGGAAGTTTATCCGCAGCATTCAATTTAAAATCCATTTACAAAATAATCGGATTATTCGGTTGGAAAAAATACATTTCAGAATATAATTTCTTCATAATCACGCTTGTAATTTTAACATACCTCCAATCAATTTCCATTTCAAATTTCTGGATTGATAATATAATTGATACATTTTTCGAATTTTTAATATTTGCATCAGTATATTTAGGTATGGGGGATAGGTATGGTAGAATGAAAGATATAGAAAAAAATACCCAAATTAATCAAAAAAAATAAAATAGTTGAGAAATTAATGGCCAACTACTGAATAGAGATGTGTCAAAATTTGTTTAACAATTTTATCCTTCATCAACTTCTTTTCAAAAGTAAGTTTTCATTAAGAAATGGTCGTCATTAATGTTAATTCTGATTTGGCTTTAGCTATTGGAACCGTTAATGTTTGAAAGTGAATGATTAATTATGATGGAGGCATTTAAACAAATTGTATTTTGAATCTTTCTCTATCAAAAATCCAAAAAAGCAAGGTCAATATTTAATGAATTCTTTGTTTTAGATATACATTGCCAAAATAAGCTGCAACAATTCCGAAAATTACTAATAAAAATATCTGATTGCCAATGTAACTATCAAACCAATTTCCTTTCATATAACCCATAAACATAAAGATAATTGGGGATTGCAATAAAGCAGTTAATACAGCAACAATTAAACCCATAACTATTGCATCAATTGTATCCATATAAGTAGCAAGTATGGCAACGGAAATTATAACTGCCAATGGAAATGCCAGTACAGTTAATCCTGTGCTTGCGTTAAGACCATACTGGTAAATTGTAAACTGTGTAGCATAATAAAGTAGCAAACCTAAAGCTAATGAACAAATTAACCCTATTAGTGTAAATTTAATAATATCTGCTAAATTAAATTCCTTTTTGTCAATATTCATTTTTTCACCAATATTAAATTCATTTAATACATAAAATATTATAATCAATAATATTTATTATAACCGTTTTTCAGTCGTTGAAATACAGAACCCTGTTTGTAATTAAAATTATAGTTAATGTTACGGACCATTTAATATTTTCTATGGACTTCTCTGAAAATCCAATTATGAGCATAATCTATTTTTATAAAATAAGATCATATAAATGATTTTACCCTCATACTATACAAAATATTTAGTACTTTTAGCTCTTACAGTATCTTTATATCAGTATTTGATAAATCTCCAATAACAGTTTCATTACATGACTTCATTATAACCCCATCCTCACAGTCATTTTGCATAATAAGAAGAACACGCAGCCCTGCAGAGGACACATATTCTAGTTTAGAACATTCAATAAACACACTGTTGAGAGTATTATCTTTCTTAATCTTCTCATAATTAGCAAGAAGCTCAGGTGCACTCAATGTATCAAGATTTCCTGACAAAACCAAATTAAGCCTGTCACCATCAATTGATGCATCCGCATTAAATGACTCTGCCCCTACATCAGAAATGTCAACATTAACTGATTCATCAACTGTAATCTTCCAGATACATACTCTCTTAAAACCTTCCCTAATCTGAGCTACAATCTTAGGATTTGCCTTTTCTAAACTTTTAAACTCAGGCACATGGTCAGCATACGGAAGCCTCTCCAACTTAAATCCCTTGGATTTAATATAATTCATTGCATTCTCCATATTTTCCTGAACATCACCTCGGACGCTAATGGTTATTGTATTTTCTATAGCATTTACATCAGATTTGTCATCTATTCTATACTTAGACTGCCACATAATCTCCCGTGTTCGCTCCCCATAGAATGATTTTACTATCAAAAGGTAGAGAAAAGGCATCTCAGGGTCAAGAGTAATCCAATATCCACCATGCTCTGCAAGAATCTTTTTAATATTGTCACACAGGACATCCATCTCGGAATCTGTAAGATACATCAGGAGTCCTTCTGTTGTTATACATACCTCCCCCTCAATCTTATCAAATGCAGACTTAAGCGATTGATAATTAGTTGCATCTACACCCTCGAAATTAACAAGTTTTTTCTGTTCTTCATCTAGAAGTGACATAATAGCCGGTTCAACTTCATTAATGGTTGCGGGAAGATCCATTCCAACAAATTTCTTGCCACTTTTTGCAAATTCAATGGCTCTAGGTGTGAAACCACATGGCAAGTCAACTTCAGTAAAAACCTGATTCTTTAGCTATTTTTCCATTAGTAACATATCTTACTTCCATAACCACACTGTTAATGAAAAGGTCATCTTCATCTGCCTTAACTGTTTTACTATCCTGTGTATCTTCCCGAGTAAGATTCAACTTTTGAACTATATCCTTGGCATCATCATAACCTGCAGCAGCCAATTGAAAAAGAGTCATTCTGGCAGTGTTAAATATAGGATTTGTTCTTTCCAATAATTCTTGGTCAATTTCTATTCCTTCAAAATTAATCATATTATTCATAATATCCCTATTCTACACATATTCCGCCAAATATCGGTTTAAAACAAAAAATGAATTTAATATCTATATTATCCATTTTTATTTAATATAATTTTATTTTAGTAGTTACTATATAAATAGTAATAGTGCAATTAAAAAATAATAATGCATATATTTTTGTGCAATTCATCCACGACTTACAGAAGTCATGGTGTTCTTGTACAATTTAGATAAAATAAAATTATTTAAAAGATTTTGCCCGTATACTATACAAAATATTTACTACTTTTAGCTCTTACAGTATAATATTTGACTCAACAGCATATAAATTTTCTACTAGAGGTTTTCCAACAAACATCACACTCAATCCTATTAACTATTGGAAACAGGAGCAACTTAATAGAAGCATAATGAATGTAATGTATTAGTTCATTATCTTTTCAAATCTAAACATTTCCTCATCCCTCATTGGATGGTCTTTATCCCAATCAGGTTCAGGATTCTTTTCATTTAAGAATTCCACTATATGGAACCCTAATTTGTTTACGTAAAAATGGATATTTCTTTTGTCAAAGTATGGGGTGCAGGTTTCCCATATTTTTGTATTTGGATATAAAGTTTCTATTTCTTCCCATATCTTTTGTCCGATGCCTTTGTTTTGACTGGATGTGCTTACGAATAAGAAATCCAAGTGGTTGTGTTGGGTTTTTTCATTTATTTCAACAATTACTCCACTTAAAATGGTATTATTATCTTTCATTACATAAGCATGACTGTTTTCTTTTTTCAAGCATTCATCAATGTCTTTTTCAGGTAAGATCAACTCTTCACATTTACCATAAATATTTTCATAACCATATTGGAATGATTCCTGCAGCAAACTTTTAAATTTAGATAGATCTTCATCCCGCAATTCAATTAATTCCATAATAATTTATATAATGCACTACTTTCAAATAGTTTTCATTAAAATACACCAAAATAACATTAATAATGATGAGGTAAAAAGAAGTTTCTGAAGCTAAATATTGATGCATTAGATTATTTTAATTTTTTTCGCTAAAAATATTTAGGAAAAATAAGAAAGTAATAAAATAAGAAAAAATAATCCTCGAGGAAAATAGTATGAAAGACTACTCATGTGCCGATTGCAGAATTATAAACTGCAAACACCAAGACAAGGAATACCCTAAATTCTGTCCAACAAAAGAATTGACAAGTGATGAAATACTAGAAGTTGAAAAATTGTACAATGAAGACAACAACAAAGAAATATCACGGATATCAGCAGAAATAGAAGATGAATTCTACTGCAAATACACAAGAGTGGAAGAAATCATGGAATTTGCCAAAAGACTAAAAATGAATAAAATAGGAGTAGTTGCATGTGTGGGGCTAATGGAAGAAAGCAGAACTTTTGCAAAAATCCTGGAAAAACACGACTTTGAAGTGTATTCTGCAGCATGTAAAGTGGGAGCAATGAAAAAAACAGAGATAACGGGTCTTGATGAAGAAAAAACAGCCGTGACTGGAAATGTAATGTGCAACCCAATACTTCAGGCCAAAATACTGAACAAGGAAAAAACAGATCTTAATGTGATAATAGGTTTATGTGTAGGACATGACAGTCTATTTTATAAATATTCAGATGCTCTGTGCACAACACTTGTAACGAAAGACAAAGTGCTCGCACACAATCCTGTAGGAGCATTATACCAAGCAAACACATATTATAAAAAGCTAATGAATGATTAGTAAATGTTTAATTATTAAAAAATTGATAAAAAAAGAATTGATTTAATGTTCAATCAATTGTGATGCATTCGTTAGGACAAAGATCCACACAGGTTTCGCAGTAGCTGCATTCATCAGGTTCATTGATGGTCAATTTGCCATCTTTAAGAATCAGGACTTCCATAGGGCAGACGTCTGTGCAATCTCCACAATTATCACATTTGTTGGTGTCTATTGTAATGTCAGCCATTTTTTCAACCTCTAATAATAATTAAAATGGAGTATGTTTTTTAGCATACCCTATGTCCGCAGCATTTTTCCGGGTCGTGTGGGATATTCGGGTCATGATGGTCAGGGTATGGTTTTCCACAGGTTAATGGTCCTCTTCCACGGGCAGATCCGCAGCATCCCCCCATTCTTTTGTTGTGGTTTAATATTGAATCGATATCCAAATCTTTTACTTCACCAATATATTCGATGGTTGTGCTGTGGCATTTTGGACACATTTCATGTTCACCGTTTAATGTTATCCAATTGAAACCGCATTCTTTACAGACATATTCTAAATTATCAGCCATTTGAATCATCTCCCATTTAAATATTGCATAATCCTCTTCCCTGAAGTGCTGAACCGCATTCAGGACATGTTTTGGTTCTGCATGGAACTCCTCTAATTTTTGGTTCACTGTAACCGCAATTAGGGCAACTGCATGCGTCATTTGACATTTGATTTCTTCTATTGTTTGCGTTTAATTTGCGAATGTTTGTTGATTTGCAGTCAGGGCATTCTTCATATTCTTTTTCTGGATTTGACCATTGAAAACCACAATCTTCGCATAAATATTTATTTGGATCAATCATTGTATCACCTTTGACAATAACTATTGGCCGGCCTTCAATTAGAGAGGTAGCGAGCTTATTTCTTGCAGAATTCAGAATCCTGTGAAATGTTGATTGTGAAATTCCCATGAACTCCGCAGATTCCGTTTGCTTTATATCATGATAATCTTTAAATCTGATTGCTTCAAACTCATCTACAGACAGTTCGATGGGATTTAGATTTTTTTTCAACTCATGTCTGTGGCATGTAACCACTCTTCTCATTCTTTTAGGCCTAACCATAACTCTCCCCCAAAATGTGTCTTCAGGTATTATGAATATATATTCATAACTCATATATAAAGATTACTCCCCACCAAATATAAACTCAAAACTATACCAAGTATAAACACCCGCTAAAAATGCCAAATTGATTCTTAAAAAAAAGACTTATTCTATGATGTTAATAAGAGTAATATGTTTAAATTTTTAAAAAATAATATAGATTTCATATTGCCGTATACAATACAAAATATTTATTCCTTTTAGCTCTCGAATTATAAATATGCAACGAAGAAGCATATATATTTTTTATTCATTTATTTTCATCCCAATGTTTAAAAATTATAAAAATAAAAAAATATAAAATAGTTTAAATAATTAAATAAGAAAAATTAATAAGGATTAATTTATTTTTATCCTAAGGGGAGAGCATTTTAATGAAAGAATTAGGTGCAAGAGCATTTTTTTACGGACACCCGGCTCCAGTGTTTATGGTGGCCACATATAATGATGATGAGACTGTTAATGTGATGAATTTGCATGAAGTTGCAAGAACAAATGCAGGAGACCTTGCATTATGCATAGGACCTGGCAAGAAGACTCACGAAAACATTGAAAAAAGAAAAGCATTGACTCTTACATTAGTCAGTAAGGACATGGTAAAAGAAGTGGATTATTTCGGTCTGGTTTCAGGACATAGGGTGCCGGACAAGTTTGAAAAAACCGGACTGAAAGCTCAAAGAAGTTCAAACGTAAATGCCCCTGTAATTGAAGGTAGTCCACTTGTTATCGAATGTGAACTTATAGAATTTGTCGAAACAGATAATTTCACTACAGTACTTGCCCGTATTGTTAATCTACTGGCAGATGAATCCATTTTAAATGAAAAAGGAAAGATTGATTCCACCAAGATTAATATGGTATTCTATGATTCATTCAGCAATAGTTATTTCACACTGGGTGAAAAAGTTGGGGACGCATTTAAAGATGGAAAACATTTCATATAAATCTTATAATATTTTGGTGTTTTTATTTATAAGATTAGGGCATTTTTATGCAAATCTGCCAATAATTAAATTATTTCTTATTTTAAGTCCATTAATTTAATTTCATCAAATAGTTTGAATTCCCCATCAAAGCTTGCAACATAATCTAATTTATAATATTCATATATAACAACTTCTGAACAATCTATAAATCCCAATTTGAATTTATTTTTATTGTATTTTTCAAAAATTGCAAATACATTATCATTGTACATGTTAATGTCTGATTCATTGATGATTGTGAAATTATCTTTCATATAGTTATATGCAAGTCTAACTAATGCAATATCCTTTGTTTTTTGGCCCAATATTGTTATTACTTCAGACACTATCCCATTTGAGATGTAACAATCATTATCTAGAATTTCTTTGTTTTTTATTGCTCTTTGATGTAGCGGGTCATTTTTTCTAAATATTGCAATGATGAATGATGAGTCCAATAAAATTTTCATTTGTATAAACTCCTTTTTAGTTCAACGGCATCTCTTGGATCATCATCTTCAATAATGCCCAATACATCCTCCAGATTTACTTTTTTTCTTGGTTTGATTACAATTTCATTATTTTCATTAATAGACCAATCAATGATTGTATCCTCTATAGTTAAATCTGTGAGTTTATTACGTATAGCTTTAGGGATGGCTAACTGATAATTTTTATACAATGTTGTTGTTGCAATTATATTATCCATAATATTCAGACTCCTTTAATTTTATTTAATTAATATTATATTTTCAGAGAATATAAAGTTATCTGAAAAATTATAAAGTCACTAATCATAACCATATAAAATTACGAAAATAGTTTAAAATATATAAATTAAACAATAATTCAATTACTATTAGAAACATAAAATATGAAATAGTTAATGAATAGTTTTCCTAATAATTTTTCAAATAATTTAAAGTCAATATTACAAAAAAAGTATACAAAATATAATACTCTTTAGAAAAAAAGACCAAATTAATTCCTTAAAAAAATACTTATTTTTTAAAAATACCAACACATTACACTCAATAATATTATCAAATAAGTTATATTAAGTTAATTAAATATAAACTTAATATTAATGATTAATAATTAAAATAAACCCGAAATAATATGAATTTTATTTTGCCCGTATACTAACTCTCTTGAATCATCGCTAGATTACCCTTAGCTCCTCGAGTAACCCTCGAAACGGGCAGCCTATCTAATATTAATTATTTTTTAATCACAGCAAGTAAAAAAAATACTTTCTCATAAAAGTTAATTAAATATTAGTCAAAAATGATACGACAATAATATTATGTAAAAAATGATATTTAAAAGTAATTATGAATATAATGGGCTTGCAGCGAAATGAAATTCCCATAGAAAACCATAGTACACAAACAAAACGCAAAAGGACTTCACTACTGGGATCGAAACGAGACCAGGTATAACCCCTTCCCATAGAAAACCATAGTACACAAACAAAACGCAAAAGGACTTCACTACTGGGATCGAAACGAGACCAGGTATAACCCCCATGCTATGACCGCAATACTTAATATACAAACCAATATGAGATTGAATTAATTAACCATACAACTTTCACCCAAACTGTTAACACCTAACCAAATTGCTACCAGACCACAATATTACTTGAAAACAAGTATACTAGTCTACTAACAAATTAAAATAATGCAAGCGAACAATTGGAAGTAGCGGACTTAACAACTCGGAAAAAAACCTCGAAGCTTACATCCCTACCCCATCAAACAAGTCTTCTACTCGCGTCCTCAAAAGCAATCTATTTTCAGGGGATACCTCAGGCTTAGATGCTTTCAGCCTTTATCACCTAGCGCGTAGCTGCCCGGCAATGCCTTATCAGACAACCGGTCG
>ONIK01000060.1 GCA_900317865.1 uncultured Methanobrevibacter sp.
CCACAATATTGAGGATAATCACTGAAAATTACATAACCTGAATAATTACCTGCATCCAAGTTAGGAAATGAAATATTAGCTGTATTATTGGTGATTTTTGCAGTATATTTTTTATTATTTAATGTAATATTAACTGTTTTGCCATCAAATGTATTATTTTCTGCAAATACTGTAATAGTCATGTTTAAAGTATCACCATACTCAATATCTGAAACATCAATATATACTTCTGTTAAATTTAGAATATCATCCCCATAGGCAGTTTGATTGTCTATAATAACTGAATCAGTATTATCTGCTGCTATTGTGTTACTTCCATCACCTGCCATATTTTTTTCAAAAGTACAATTGGTAATAGTTAACTCATCAGTTACAAATAATGCTCCCCCACTTATTATTGCATCATTATTGGAAAATGTGGAATTAATGATTTCACCATAATCAACTGATATAGCACCACCATTATCTGCAACATTATTGATAAATGGAGAATTTATGATAGATAAATAAAAATCATTGTAAATAGCCCCACCAATTTTTGTTGCAGTGTTATCTGAAAAAATAGAGTCATAAATATATAATTCTCCTTCAGCTAAAATTGCTCCACCATAATCAGCATTATTCCTTGAAAAACTTGAATCAAATACACTCAAAATAGTATATTCCTCAATGAATATAGCACCACCATAATCTGCATTGTTATCTGTAAATTCAGAATCATGTATTTCAGCATCCCCACCAGATAAATGAACGGCACCTGCTTCAGAAGATGCATTATTTTTTTTAAATACACAATTAGATATGTTTAAGCCACTAACGTCACAAAATACAGCTCCGCCATAATTAGCTTGATTGTTAATGAATTTATTATCTATCAATTGACCAGAAATTCCATCCCAATATACTGCACCACCCTTGTCAGCACTATTATCATGAAAATTAGTATTTTTAATGATACCTTCTCTTCCTGACCAAATGATTGCACCGCCATTTTCAGCACTGTTCTTTTCAAAATTACAATTTGAAATAATTCCATAATTTGCTTTCCAATAGATAATACTGCCATAATTTACACTATTGTTTAAAAAATTAGAATCATACATACTGCCCTGGCTGCCTATCCAATCTATTAATTCACCGCCAAAAATTGGATTGTTTATAAAATTACAATTTTTAATTGTACCGTAATTGCCACCCCAGAGTATTATACCATCACTATCATCCAAATTCCAATTAATAAAATTAATATTTTGTAAAACAATATTATCTCCATATGCAACAAATAAATTAGACATATTAGACCCATTACCATCAAAGAAATGTCCCTGTCCATTTATAGTAACATTATCAAAAATATATATTCCGTTAGTTAAATTAGATTCTGAACAATAGTAATCATTATTTAAATTAATTACATCCCCAGGATTTGCATTTTGAATTTTTTCTGCAAGTTCATCTAATGTTTTTGCATCATCATTAGAAGTTTCCAATACATCATCATTATCAGTATCTATGTTAATTTCATCATTATCAAAAGCATACACACAGCTCATAGAAAATAATAAAGATACTGCTAACAACACAATAAAAACATTTTTTATGTTCAATAACATCCCCCATATCTATAAAGTTTTTACATTAAAAATTATATCTATAATTATTAATAAATTCTTTTGTTAAATGTGTATATGTTCATGAAAATGATTAATAACTACTTAAAATTAAAAAATTTTCATTGGTTAATATTAGATTTGATACCAACAAAAGAAGCAAATACAGATGCCATACATAACACCACACAAATAAGACATGTTATTTGGCAACTGGTTATCAATAAAGGATAATATTGCTCGACAATAGGAACATTACCCATTACAAAAGCAAATACCAGCGTCAATATTCCCATACTCATTGCCTGGCCTACAGTACGCATTGTTGATACAGCCGCTGATGCAACTGAAGTATCCTTTGGAGGAACTGAACTCATTATAACATTTGTATTTGGTGGAGAGAATAATCCAAATCCTATACCATAAATTACCATAGATATAATTAAATATTCCAGTGGTGTTTGACCGTTTAAAAATGAGAATAAAATTAAAGAAATGGTACCTAATCCCATACCAATAGCTGCTAAAATTTGTGGAACATATCTATCTGACAATCTTCCTGCTATTGGGGCAAGAACTACCTGACATAATGGTGCAACAAGGAGAATCATACCTGCAGATTGTGAATCAAATCCTTTAATGTACTGTAAATGATAATTCAAAATTGTTGTTACAGCAAAAGTAGCCAAATATGCAGACAATGAAGCAAAATTAGAAGATGAAAATTTGCGATTTTTGAAAAATCTAACATCAAATACTGGATGGTCTTGTTTCAGCTCTATTAATGCAAATATAATTAAAATTACTATACCTAAAATTGTCAATATTATTCCTAAATATGTATTTAGTATAGTAAAACCATACATGAACAATACCATTCCAATTCCATAGGAAACAGATCCTTTAATATCAAGAGGAATATTTTTAAATGTAATCCATTCATCATCAACTTTAGTTAAAAGCAATGCCAATATTACAAATAAAAAAGGAACACCGAATAAAACTACTGATCTCCAGCCCAAATGGTAATTAAGGATTCCGCCAAGAACAGGAGACATAGATAAACCAATGTAAACTCCAGTAATATTGATTCCTAATGCTTTTCCTCGCTCTTCAGGTTTGAATGCGGATACCACCATGGACATGGAAGTAACGTTTATGAAAGACAATGAAATTCCCAGTATAAAACGAGATGCTAAAAACTGCTCTTGAGAAGTTACCAAGACATTGACAATAGAAATTATAATAAAAAGAATAATACTTAAAATAGTGACTTTTTTAAGACCATATTTACCTGAAATCTGGCCTGCAGGAACTGAAATTACTGCTACAACTAATAAAAAGATAATTGTAACCCAATTTTGAACAATATTGCTCATATGAAATTCATTGGCTATTGTTGGTATAACAACCGTAACTGCATTAACTGCAAAAACTGTGAAAAATGACAATACCGTACAAATTAAAAGAATTAAATTTTTCTTTTCCATCGGATTAAATTATATAAAAGAAATTATTTTAATCTTTCCATCAGTCCGGATTTGCGGGCATAATGAAACATATATAATTGGACATATCCTGCATAGTCCCCAAATTCATCCATTCCAAACTCACGAACTTTTTCTACTTTAATATCTTTTCCATCAAAGTATAAATAGGATACAATACGTTTAATCCATACATCACTTGGAAAAGCTTCTCTAAATCCAAAACCATAAAGCAAAATACAATCAGCAACCTTCGGACCCACCCCAGGTACTTTTAGGATTGTTTCAAATGCTTCATCATATGACATTTTTGATATATCTGAAAGGTTCATTTCAAGTGTAAAAATCTCACTTGCTTTTCTCATGTATGGTGCCCTGTAACCTACACCACAGGATTTTAAATTATTATTTTCAACAGAACCATTTTTTAAAAGTTCTTCTTCATCATCTAAAAATATATCATTGAAAGATTTAGTATCAGGAAATAAATAATAATTATTAAAATTACGACCCCATTTAAATTTCATATCGTAAATAGACTTTGTCCAGCGCTTAATTGAATTGTTAGCAGAACAAATTGATGATATTATGCATTCAAACTGATTTTTTGCTTGAAATAATCTTAAACCATTGCAAAATTTAGACATATCCTTAAGCTCATCATGACCATCAAGATATCGATAAAACTTACTTAAATCAAAATCCAAATCATAAATTTCACTGACTTTTGAAATGGCCTGCTTTTCACTTATATTTCCAGTGTATGAAAAGTCAATATTTTCACCACATTGTTTGACATGAAAAATAGAAGGATTGGTATCGATACAAACCAAATCACTATAAGAATCATCAGTTTTTATCCATGGGGGCTGTGAAGTTTGACCAGATACTTGAGTTAGTTCTAAATCAATTGGAGCTTTAATAATCATAATCTAACAGCCACGTTATTTTCTTTTAAGTACTCTTTAACTTCACCAATAGAATACTGATTAAAATGGAAAATACTTGCTGCAAGAGCTGCTGAAACATCTGTCTTTTCAAAAACATCCAAAATATCTTTAGGTTCACCAACACCACCACTTGCAATAACCGGAATATCAACAGCATCATTAATAGCCTTATTTAATTCAATGTCATAACCTGCCTGCGTTCCATCCCCATCCATACTAGTTAAAAGGATTTCACCAGCACCAAGATCCTGACATTCACAAGCCCAAGCTATCGCATCCATGCCAGTAAATTCACGGCCACCGTAAATACTGCAATCAAACCAGCAATATCCCTTGTCAGTTTCAATGACAATTTTGTCTTTTGCATCATCAGGATGGTCAACATATCTTCTTTTTGCATCAATTCCTATTACAACCGCCTGAGAACCGACTACTTTAGAAGCTTCCGTTAATAAAGTAGGATTTTTAATAGCTGCAGTGTTGGTTGAACATTTATCTGCTCCCGCTTTTAACATTTTAATATAATCATCAACTTTTCTTATTCCTCCACCCACACAAATTGGCATGAATACATTTTCAGTTAATCTATCGATTACATCAGCCATTGTAGCGCGTCTTTCGTGAGAAGCTGTAATATCCAATACAACAACTTCATCGGCTCCTTCTTCATAATAACGAGTTGCAAGTTCTACCGGATTACCGGCATATTTAATTTCCTTAAATTCAACACCTTTAACAACACGTCCTTCAGGAACCTGTAAATCACAATCCAGACAGGGAATAATTCTTTTAGTTAACATAATATCAAATAGAAAAAAAGTAGTTATTGTTTTTAAAAAACAATAATATTAAGCTGAATATCTTAAAACAAAACAAAATATTGCTAAAATGATAGTTAAAACAACAACATGCTCAGGAGAAAGTTTTGGTCCAACACTTTCTTCATCAAAGTACCTTACCAAACCTGCACCGGTTTGAGGCATACTAATTTTATTATCTTTTTTTGACATAATATCTCCTTTTCAATTAATTTTTAAAATAACTGTTACTAATTATTTTCTTCATAGTATATAATATTATTGAAAATGAATTTCATATTTACATTTTGTTAATTAAATATAATTTAAATCTACAATATCCTATAAAAAAAAATTATTTATTGAACATAACCCCAAATATATAATCAATTATCATTGTTTCTAAAATAAATGATAATTATGTTATTTTAGGAGTAAATATTATGTCAAAAAATAGAAAAATTATTGGACTGACTATAGTGATAGTAGTTTTTTTACTAATTATTTTTACACTATATGCCATGTCTAGTGAAAATACAGACAGTGTTAAGATTGGGTATTTGCCTACAGATCATGATGCAGCATTATTTGTCGCAAATGCTACAGGAATGTATAAAGATGCGGGAATTGAAGTGGAATTATATGAATATAACAATGGTGGAGATATGATGAGTGCAATGGCTAGTGGTGATTTGGATGTTGGATATGTTGGAATAACGCCAGCAATATATTCCATATCTAAAGAAGTACCTATAAAAATTGTTGCAGGAGTTCAAAATGAGGGAAGTGGTTTGCTTTCTCATGATTCCTCAGTTAAGTCAGTCTCTGATTTAAAAGGTAAGATTGTGGCTACACCAGGAGAATCATCAATACAAAGTGTATTATTAAAATATGATTTAAAGAAAAACGGACTAAATTTTTCTGATATTGAAAGTCCCAGCATGAAGGTTTCTTCAATGAATGATGCATTAAGAACTAATAGTATTGATGGAATGTTAACATATGACCCTTATGCTACAATTTCAAAAGAAATCAATAATCAAACATTGGTAGAAAACTCTTCAGATATTTTACCTGACCATCCATGCTGTGTTGTAGTAATGAATGAAAAATTTATATCAGGACATTCTGATAAAGCTCATAAAATTTTAGATATTCATAAAAAAGCAACGGAGAAAATAAAGGAAAATCCTGAAGGAATAGAAAAATATTTGCCACCACATATTGTTCCTAATCCTGAAATTGAAAAAGAAAGTTTAAATCATATTAAATGGGTAAGTGATTTGAATGACACTTATAAGGAAAACATAAATAATTTTTTAAAAATTGAGCAAGATTTGGGAATAATTAATGAAACAATATCACAAGATAAGTTATTTGCAAAAATTTAAATAAGATCTAAAAGTTACTAAAGGGTTTTTAATATGAAAAATTTCAGAAACGAATATAAAAAAGAGACAATAATATTACCTATTATTTTAATAATAATTTGGTATGTGATTTGTGATGTATTTCAGCTAATTCCAAGTTACATGTTTCCCGGACCAACGGACGTTGTAAATTCATTTGTCAAGTTAGTTGTATCAGGAAAACTTTTTAAAGATATCTTTGAAACACTTTATAAAGTATTGTTTGGTATGTTGCTAGCATCAGTAGTTGGTATAACATTTGGAATAATATTGGGTTGGTCTGAACGATTAGAAATGTTATGTAAATTAGTTATTAGTATTTTAAGACCTATTCCACCAATTGCATGGATTCCTTTTTCAATAATGTGGTTTGGTATTGGAATAGGACCTGCAGTATTCATAATTTTTATGGGATGTGTTTTTCCAATACTAATTTCAACAATTGATGGAGTACATAGAACAGACCCTGTTTTAATAGAAGCGGCACAATCATTTGGAGCATCAAATTCACAGATGTTAACTGAAGTAATCGTACCATCAAGTTTACCATATATTGTATCCGGACTTAAAGTGGCAATGGGTATTGCTTTAATGTGTACAATTTCCGGTGAGATGATTGGATCCAGTTCCGGTATAGGATATATGATTTTAACATCTACGAGCCTATTTGATACAGGTTCAACCGTTGTTGGAATGTTAGTAATTGGTGTAATAGGCATAATTTTTGATTATATTTTTACAAAAATACAGGAAAGAATATTCTGGTAAGGTGATAATATGACATTTGAAATAGAAAATGTATCAAAAACTTTTGTATCAAACGATGATGGAGAAGAAGTACACGCATTAAAGGATATAAACCTTACTATTGAAACGGGAAAATTTGTATCCCTTGTAGGTCCATCCGGTTGTGGAAAAACAACTTTGTTGCGTATAATAGAAGGGTTTGAAAATCCTACAGAGGGTACTGTTAAAGATAATGGAGAAATAGTAACAGAACCTTCCAACGAAAGAGGTTTTATATTCCAGAACTATTCTCTCTATCCTTGGTTAAATGTCATTGATAATGTAATTTTTGGATTAGATATCAATGGAAAACCTGAGAAAGAAAGTAAGAAACGTGCAATGGAATATCTTAAGACTGTTGGACTAGAAGATTTTGCAAAAAGATATCCTCATGAATTATCTGGAGGTATGAAACAAAGAGTTGCAATAATTAGGTCATTAATTAATGATTCTAAAAGTTTATTGATGGATGAATCATTTAGTGCATTGGATGTTCAGTCAAGACACAAACTACAAAAACTAGTTCATAAAATTTGTAAAGAACAAAATAAGACAATTATTTTCGTTACACATGATATTGATGAAGCAGTATTTTTATCAGATGAAATTATTCTCCTTTCCAGAAGACCCGGAAGAATCAAGGAAATTTTTGAAGTTAAAATGGAGCATCCGAGAAATAGAGAGGATAAAAAATTTGAAGAGTTAGTATCTGAAATTATTCAAGCAATTGATGAATTAGAAGACAATTGAATTCATCTTTTAGTCTGTCCATTGAAATACCACGGCTTAAAAAAGTCGTGGTATTATTGCACATATAATAATTTAAAAAGGAAAATTAAATTTTTTCTTTTTTAAGAACTTTAATTTCACTTATTCTTGTATCCGGATATTGACCATCTTCATCTTTTTCAACAGCCTTTACCATATCCCATATTGTTAAAAGGCCAACACTAACGCCAGTAATAGCTTCCATTTCAACACCAGTTTTACCTAATGTATTAACTGCACAGGTACATGTAATATAAGTAGGATTAACATCAAAATCTATTTCAATACCAGTTAAACTTAATGGATGGCATAATGGAATAATTGATGATGTGTTTTTAACAGCCTGAATTCCTGCAATTTGAGCAGTTGTTAAAACATTACCTTTTTTGATTTCTTCACCCTGAATCATTTTAATTGTTTTTTCATCAAGAAATATTTTTCCTGAAGCAATTGCTCTTCTCTTTTGGTCAGGTTTTGCACCAACCTCAACCATATGTACTCCACTGTCTGTTAAATGTGTAAACTCTTCACCCATATTATCGCCTTTATTTATCACTAACTTCAATAACATCTAATTGTTTGCAAAATGCTTTAACACCTAATTTATCTGCTACATTAGGCTGTGATCTTCCTTCATCACCGGAAATTAATTCCTTAATATACAATCCACCTTCAGTTTTTATAGTCATTTCAAAATGAGTATCATCTATTGCCTCGCAGGACAAATTCAAAACATGTTTTATACGGACTTTATCCGCACGTCTGTGGGAAACTCTGATTGGAGTTTGCTGATGAATTTCATGTAAATCAGATAAAATAGCTAATTTATCTTTATCATAAGGCTCTTCACACTCAACCAATGCTTTATAAACTTTATATGCATCAGGAGATGATACCTTTATTTCAGCTTTTCTATTTCGATATGTGAATTTTAAATCATGATATTGAGTCTTTCCCTTATTGATTTCATTGATTTCTTTTTCTAATTTATCTAAATCGATTTTTCTGATTTTAGGTTCTTTTATTTCAAGCACGAATGGCCTGCCTGAACCCAACATCAATACATCGATGTCTTCTCTTCCCGCACCATGGAATTTAGCTTCATATCCATTTGTAGCCTTTAATATATGCTCGGAAATTAACTCTTCTACTGAACATGGATACTGTTTTCCTGTAAAATTACAATCCTCACATCCTCTACCCTTACATTTTCTGCAAGGCCATTTTGTTTGAGGAATTCCACGGATAAACTTATTGTATTTGCCTTCAATGAAAATTGGATTGATTTGAACACGAACTTTTGGATTTTTTATTAAATTAACATTGACAATGATATCCTGCTTTTCAAAATTAACTTCTTTGGATAATTCTTGCTCCAATCTTTTTCCAATAATCCTATTAATTTCTTTTTTAATAGGTTCAACATCGAGATTTAATTCTTTTATAAATACATCATCCCGTTGTTTGATTTCCTTATCAATACGAGACCCTACAATAAATGAATCAAATTCAACTTTAAGAAAATCCAATTTATTATGGATTTTATCGAAAAGCTCATCGTCGATTTTATCAAAAATATTTCCACAGATGACACACTCGTCTTTTAAATCCAAATTTAAAGATTCGGCTCTTGAAACATTATCTTCACCGTCAATCGTTTTTGACAGCATTCTTCCAAGACAATGCTTGCATATTTTGCCATCGGTTTTTTCCAGTATTTCTTCTAATAATTGCATATTAATCTTATTTCATGAATTGACCCATCATACGGTTCATTGCACCGCCACCTAAACGACCACCACGTTTTCCTATTCCTTTCATGGTCTTTTTAGTGTTATTGTAATATTTCAATAGGTCTTTAACTTCAGATTCTTCAACACCTGCTCCACGAGCAATTCTTTGAACTCTGGACTGTTTGATGATTTTAGGATTTTCCATTTCTTCCTGAGTCATTGATGACATCATGATTTTATAGGATTCTATTTTATCTTCAGTCATCTTTGATGCTTCCTTAGAAATCTTATTTCCCATACCAGGAATCATATTCAATACCTGTTGCATAGGACCCATCTTATTCATCATTTCGAACTGATTTTTCATATCAACGAGAGTGAATTTACCTTTAAGCATATTGTTCATGGTTTTTTCTGCAATGTCCTCATCAATATTTTCTTCAGCCTTTTCTATTAAACTTTTAATATCTCCCATTCCAAGCAGTCTGGAGATAAACCTTTCAGGGTCAAAGAGTTCAAAGTCATCTATTCTCTCACCAGTACC